>NZ_JCBCDA010000101.1:0-8032 GCF_059865615.1 Petrocella sp.
ATAGTTAATGCGATGCTTCAACGCATTAACATGGCATAGACTTTCCTAGAAAATAAAAAAGACCTGTACACAAAAAAGTGTACAGGCTTCATTGCCAATAATGGTAGGCGAATTTAGTGAAACTTAGTTTTGACCCTTTAAACATGGTTTGCTTTACATAATAATTAAAAGATTGGTTAAGGTGTCAAAACTATATAGTTGAACTTTTGCATACAATATATAGTTATGAATGCATCAACGTAATCTATATATTGTATGTAAATTTAGTGAAACTTAGTTTTGACCCTTTAACCAAGATTGTCAATCTCTACAAATAGGGATTGCAATCTAGGCATGAGGTTGATACAATGAATCAAAAAAGAAAGAGGTCCATCATGCTACTTAGATTGTTACTGTATATAAGCGTTCTTGGCATAGGTATGTTGATTGGTATATATAATATGGCACATCCCAAATTGGATCAAGCCCTTGGAAAACTTCAGATATTAACATTAATCGGTTTATTATTTGTTATGGGTATCCGTCTGGGTGCAGATAAAATGGTGGTAGCATCTCTTTCAACCATAGGGTTTCAGGCTTTTATGTTGGCTTTTGGCTCCATCGCTTTTAGTGTCTTATTTGTATTTTTGGGACGTCATATACTGAGATTGGACAGAAAGGGGCAGATGAAATGACTTGGATTATCATGTTGTCGGTCATCATCGGTGCATTGGCGGGGTATCTATTTTTTCCCAGTCAATGGTACGAATCTACCGGACTAGTTATCGATATCGGTTTATGTTTTTTGCTTCTCTTCGTGGGGATGGACATTGGGAAACAGAAAAATACTTTGGTAGAAATCAAAAAAATCGGTTTCAATATATTAGCGGTGCCGTTGATGATTGGTCTTGGTAGCATTTTCGGTGCCTTGGTTTTTGGACATTTTATCGGCCTAAACTATAATGAATCCGGTGCTATTGGTGCTGGCTTTGGTTGGTATACACTGTCGGCTATTATGCTTGTGGATTATTCTGCAGAGATCTCAGCATTGGCCTTCTTGACCAATGTTATACGTGAAGTTATGGCGATCTTAATGTTACCACTGTTGGCCAAGTATATCGGTCATTATGAAGCGGTGGCACCTTGTGGGGCGACAGCTATGGACACAACCCTGCCGATTATAGCAAGGTATACAACACCAAAGGTTGCTATTGTGGGCTTTGTATCCGGTATGGTGCTGTCCTCTTTGGTGCCTTTATTGGTGCCTATTATTATCAACTTATAGAACTCATAAAACAAGATGCGTTAAGGATTGCAGGTATTGTAGCCTGTCTTTTTTATTTTGAATTTCATACAGTGAAACAACATTAGAAAAAATTTCACATAGTAAGGTAAGGGACTAACGAAGTTAGGCTTAAAAAAACAAAAAGTTAGAAGTCTCATAAAAAAGTATTATTTTTCCATTAAATTTTCACAGTTTAACTTAACAAAGTGTCGTATGTATGATACAATGAGCACGCATAAAAATTGGTGTAGAGTTGTAAACATTCATATTCACCAAGGAGGCGTTATGTATAAATTAGATTTACATACACATACAATAGCAAGTGGTCATGCCTACAGTACAATACTAGAAAACGTCCAATATGGCCGAGATAAAGGCATGGAACTCATAGGGATATCGGACCACGCACCGGGTATGCCGGGGAGCACGTATATTTTTTATTTTCAGAACATGAAACAGATACCCAGTGAAATTGTGGGTGTTCGTATTCTAAAAGGTGTAGAAGCTAACATTATCAACCTCGGCGGAGCCATAGATATGACCGAGGATAACCTGTCCATGCTAGACTATACTATTGCAAGTCTTCATCCACCTTGTATAGCTTCTGGAAGTCGACAGGAAAATACAAGGATGTTAATCAAAGTCATGGAAAATCCTTACGTAAACATTATTGGGCATCCGGATGATAGCAGATATCCCTTAGATTATGAGGAATTGGTGAAAGCGGCCAAATATAATGAAGTTCTACTTGAGATGAACAATAGTTCCATCAATCCCAATGGGTTTAGATCCGATACGAGGAAGAACATCACTAAGATGTTGGAACTATGTGCCAAAGCAGATCTGGAGATTATTCTGGGTTCTGACGCTCATATAGCTTTTGATGTGGGTCGGTTTGATTATTGTGATGCTTTGATTCGTGAAATTGAATTCCCTGAGAAGTTGGTAATCAATCATTCGGTAGAGGATTTTATGAGGAAAATCAATGCATCTTAAATCAAGTATGGCTATTTGACATCATTTATGTTTAAAAATCAGAAAAATGGTTAGATTGTCATAAAAGTAAGAAATAATTCTTTACGCTAATAGTTTATCGTGGTAAAATCTAATAGAGGCGATTATATAATAAAGGAGAATTTAAATGAGTAAAAACATAAAATCGGCAGAAGTAGATAAACTTTTCGAATCCATCTTAAGTTTAAAAGATCCGAAAGAATGTTATGCTTTTTTTGAAGATATATGTACCGTTAATGAGCTACATTCTTTGGCACAGAGACTACAAGTTGCCAAAATGCTTAGGGACCATAACACTTATCTGGAGATTGCAGAAAAGACCGGAGCATCTACCGCTACTATATCAAGGGTAAACCGCTCTCTTAATTATGGCAATGACGGTTATGATATGGTATTTGATAGAGTTAAAAATGGATAAGAAGTTAAGAAAATATAAAACAAAATAAAATAAAATAATGATAAGAGGTTGTACCTAGCGGTACAACCTCTTATATCTTGTTTTTCCATATTATATTATCCGAGGCTATATAGCCAAATAGAAGATATAGCGTTTCTAGTTTAAGAAATAGTTTTATTAGGTGTTTTTTTTCTGACTTCAGGACGTCCGGTATCTGATTTTTTAGGTCTTGGCCCAGCATCCTTGGCCTTAGAAGGATGCTGGGTTAAGTAGTTGTCAATTAATTGAGTGGCCATGTGTTTTTGTGCTGTTGCTTGAATGGTCAAAAGATAAGCGGTTGTAAATATGGATAGCTGTTCCCTTTCAGCATCACTAAACTCCGGAAACAAGTCTTTACCGACCTTGACCGTGTGATTGACTTGATTGGCAAGACTGTCAAAATGCATGGTTTGAGTCTCCATGATTCGGTCTAGGAAGGCTTCCATAGACAGAGGTGATTTATTATCCATAACAATATCTTTGACTGGGTCTAGCAACTTTTTGATATCCGGTATGGATAGAATATTCTTAAAATAATAGACAAATAGCAGTAGAATAAGGTGGTCATGACCGTACTTTTTCTTAGCTGTCGGTGGCAGGATATCACATTTGCTGTAGTTGTTGATCATGGTCTTGGTCAGAATCTTTTCTTCTTCAGTACGCTTAAAAAGACCAAGGTGATCATCCATAAAGGTAGTAACCTGGTCCATGTAAAGCTCTATATTAGGAATATCCTTAGAATGGACATGGTTCCTGGTTTTTATGAAGACCAAAAGGTCCTCTATAAATTTATCATAAGGTTTTTTACTCATATTAACACCGCCTCAAGAGTATTATATAGTAATCAATACTATATGGCAAGTATTATGAAAGTAAGAACTTTTAAAGTTACAGACAAATATATATGATGAAAATCCAAAAAGGCATGGAAAAAAAGCTGAAAATATGCTATGATAAACGGGTTGAAAATAGGCACTTTCGTTCTTATTTTCAATATTTTTTATAGTAAATTTGAAAAAGTAATGCAAATGGTTAAAATAAATAAAAAAGATAGGTGACTGTGATGGGTATATATGATACGTTGAACCAAGAACAAAAAGAGGCGGTTTTTCATACGGAAGGGCCCTTACTCCTTCTGGCTGGCGCTGGATCGGGAAAAACAAGGGTACTAACACACCGTGTGGCTTATATAATTGAGCAGAATTTGGCCAAGCCTTGGGAAATCATGGCCATCACCTTTACCAATAAAGCATCAAAAGAGATGCGAGCGCGGGTGGATCATCTGATTGGACATGGTGGTCAAGATGTATGGGTGAGTACCTTCCATTCATCCTGTGTTCGTTTTTTGAGACAGTATATAGATCAGATTGGATTCGAAAAAAGCTTCAATATATACGATACCGATGACTCTAAAAAGATTATCCGAGAAGCAATGAAAGCACAGAATATAGATCCGAAGCAATATAAGGAAAGCGGTATCTTAGCAAAGATTAGTGAAGCCAAAAACCAATTACTTAGTCCTTTAGAATACCGAAAAACGGTTATGGGAGATATGCGTAAAGAAGTCTACTCTAAGATTTATGATTATTACCAGGACCGTTTGAAAAAAAATAATGCTCTGGACTTTGATGACCTACTCTTCCAGACTGTAGAGCTTTTTAGATTGCGACCGGACATATTAGAGAAATTCCAAAATAGATTCAAATACATTATGGTAGATGAATATCAAGATACCAATGGGGTTCAGTTTAAGCTCATATCTCAGTTGGCAGGACATTATAAAAACCTATGTGTAGTGGGGGATGATGACCAGTCCATCTACAAGTTTCGTGGCGCAGATATTACCAATATCTTGGATTTTGAGAAAGTATACAAAGGGGCTAAAGTCATTAAGCTGGAACAGAACTATCGTTCAAGTAAGACCATCCTAGATGCAGCCAATCATGTGATTAAGAATAATGAGAGAAGAAAAGCAAAGCGCTTGTGGACGGACAATGTTACTGGTAATCTAATTTCATTCCATCAGGTGGATAATGAAAAAGAAGAAGCAAGATTGGTTGTAAATCATATCCAAAATAATATAAAAAACGACAACAAAGGTTATAACGATCATGCAATCTTATACAGAACCAATGCCCAGTCAAGGGTCTTAGAGGAGCGACTGATTTATGAGAACGTGCCTTATAAGATTTTTGGTGGAACATCATTCTACCAGAGAAAAGAGATTAAAGATGTGCTGGCCTATCTTAGGCTAATCAACAACAGCATCGATAATCTAGCGGTCAAGAGGGTGATTAATGTACCAAGAAGAGGTATTGGTGATACCACAGTTGATAAGTTAGAGAGCTATGCCAACGATATTGGTATCAGTCTTTTTGAAGCCATCAAAGAATCTGATAATATACCAGGACTGGCAAGAGCCAACCTTAAAATTAAAGGTTTTAAGAACCTCATTTTGTCACTTAAAGCAGAGATGGAAACCATGTCTCTCATGGATTTTATGGAGGAAGTGTTAAAGCGTACTAATTATATTAAAGAATTAGAAGATGAAGGTACAGATGAAGCCAAGTCAAGAATTGAGAATATTGGTGAACTTATATCTAAGTTAGCCGATTATGTGAATAAGAAGCAGGAAGATGACGAGGAACCGACTTTGTCCGGCTTCCTAGAAGAAGTAGCTTTAGTTGCCGATATAGACAATCTGGTCGAAAGCAATGAAGTGGTGGTATTAATGACTTTACATAGCGCTAAGGGGTTGGAATTTCCGACTGTTTTCCTGACAGGTATGGAAGATGGACTTTTCCCAAGCTATATGAGCATCTCAACCGGTAATGAAGAAGATATTGAGGAAGAACGTCGCCTTTGCTATGTGGGTATAACCAGAGCTGAAGAAGAGTTGGTTATCATAGCCTCCAAATCAAGGATGATCCATGGACGCTCACAATATAATGCACTGTCCAGATTTGTAAAGGAGATTCCAAGTGATTTATTGGATTCAAGCCAAACACTAGAGTTAGCTAGGGATAAAGAGGATCAAGATAGCGACCTTTTTTCTAAGAGCAATATCTCTAACACTTCGGTACTACCTAAGCAAAGAGACCGTAGCTTCTTTACCAATACCCCTTATCAAGCCAAACAACCGGCAAAAGTATTACCGCAAAACGAGAACATGACACTGGACTATGGCGTAGGCGACTTGGTTAAGCATATGAAATTCGGTGTCGGTCAAGTCATGGAGATTGGACCGGGTGGTGCAGACCATCAGGTGACGGTGAATTTCCCTAGTGTTGGGACCAAGAAATTACTTGCAAGGCTATCAGGCCTTAAAAAAATGTAGTATATTCGTAAAACTTATGTACAAAAGTAAAAAGAATGATATAATTAGAATAGTTGTAACAATTGGTTAAGGTGTAAAAACTTTATAGTTGAACTTTTACATACAACATATGTGAATCTAGTGAAGCTTAGTTTTGACCCTTTAATCAACAGTTAAGATTTTTTAGAAGGGTGTGAGCATATGTTTGAACAATTAAGAAAAACAGAGTCGGAAAAAGTACAACAACTATCAGACTTATTGCAAAAACTGGATCCAAGAAGTGGTTTTATGGTTCAGAAGAAAAAAGACTACACATGGTTGATTGTCGTACTTACCGTCGTAGCTGTAGCGGGCATTGCCTTCGCAGTGTACAAATTCTTCTTTGAATATAGTGATGAATTTGATTATGATGATGATGAAGATTTTGAAGACATCGATTATGATGAAGACTATGACGAAGAGTTTGAAACAGACGAAGAAGAATAATAATTTATACATGGGGCTGACAACTGTCAGTCCTATATTTTTGATAATCAGAAAAGGTGGTTAAAGTGTCAGAACTAAGTTTCTCTAAATTACATACAACATATAGGTTATGTTGATATCCTCATAACTATATATTGTATGTAAAAGTTCAACTATATAGTTTTGACACTTTAACCAATGGTGAATAGATGAATAAAAAAGACGTACTAGAAGCATACATCAGCAGAGTCGAATTCCCTAATAAAGGCATCATAGAGATTGGTGAGTACAAAGTGACAGTAAAAAATGCCCTACCCGGACAAAAGGTACGCGCAGTCGTCAATAAAAAACGTAAAAACAGAATCGAAGCCAGACTTCTCGAGGTACTTGAGAAAGCACCTACAGAGATTCTAGGTGCCTGTGAAGTCTTCGGATTATGTGGTGGTTGCCTATATCAGTCTCTACCCTACGATGAACAGCTGAATTTGAAAGTGGAACAGGTTAAGAATCTACTTAAGCCGCTTGGAATTATAGATTTCTACGAAGGTATCCTCTCGAGTCCACAGATCTATGAATACAGAAATAAAATGGAATACTCCTTTGGAAATGCCTACATAGATGGTCCTTTAGCACTAGGTCTTCATAAGCGAGGCAGTATGTATGATATCGTAAACGCTACAGAATGTAAGATTATCCATGATGATTTTAATAAAGTTGTTCAGGCGACGCTGGACCTTTTTAAAGAGCTGGATTTGCCTTTTTACCATAAACGTACCCATGAAGGTTATCTTAGGTATCTTGTTGTTAGGCGTGGCGTAAGGTCATCTCAACTACAGATTAACCTCGTTACTTCATCTCAATTAGAACCGGATTTACAACTCTATGTAGATAGACTTAAAGCCCTTGATCTGAACCATGAGATCAAAGGCATCATCCACACTATCACCGACCAACTCTCAGATGCGGTTAAGGTGGATGATATGAAGATTCTCTACGGAGAGGAACATATGGATGAAAGCCTGCTTGGACTGAACTTCAAGATATCCCCTTTTTCCTTTTTTCAAACCAATACCTTAGGTGCAGAGAAGCTTTATGAAGTGGTCAGAGATTATGCCGGAGAGACAAAAAATAAAGTCATATTCGATCTCTATTCAGGCACCGGTACCATCACACAGCTGTTGGCACCGGTAGCCAATAAGACAGTAGGCGTTGAGATTGTAAAGGAAGCCGTAGAAGCGGCCGAAATCAATGCCAAGCTAAATGGCCTAAGCAATTGTGAATTCATCACCGGTGATGTATTAATGGTTATTGATGAACTAACAGACAAGCCAGACACCATCGTCCTAGACCCACCAAGAGATGGCATCCATCCCAAAGCCATGCCCAAAATCATTGACTTCGGTGTAGACAACATCGTCTATGTATCTTGCAAACCAACATCTCTAGCCAGAGATCTAGCTCTGTTCATGGATGCCGGTTATGAGGTTGTTAAATGGTGTATGGTGGACATGTTTCCTCATACGATTCATGTGGAGAC
>NZ_JCBCDA010000124.1:0-2333 GCF_059865615.1 Petrocella sp.
CATGGGTAAAACACAACTTAGAGAGCAAGAAGCAGTGGATGCAGGTTACTGGCACTTATGGAGATATAACCCTGAGCTTGTAAAAGAAGGAAAGAACCCATTCACATTGGATTCAAAAGAGCCTTCAACAGACTTCCAAGATTTCTTACTTGGAGAAGTGCGTTATACATCCTTACAAAAAACTTTCCCAGATCAAGCAAAGAGATTATTTGTTAAAGCTGAGAAAGACGCTAAAGAAAGATATGATTCATATCTTAGAATGGCAAGAAACGACTAATCAACCAGGTGACCAACCAGGGGGACGGTTCTTCCGGCTCACTAGGTAGCACCAAAAGTAAATAATAAAGTAGAAGAGGGTACAGACATATATATGTTTGTACCCTTTTTTTAGGTCCTGATTTTCTACTAGCAACTTCAGGAGGCCACATATAAGAACCAGAGCTTTTCGATCTGCATTTACAATAATTCCCATTTATGTAAATAGTTACAATAAAAAATTAAAAAATACAAAATAAAATAAATAATACTTTACTATTTGAGGCAATATTGCTATGCTATGATAAAAAGGATAAAAAGGGTGATAGAAAGCTATGTACAATAGCTAACCAATCCAATAAATATTGAAATTTTGAATTCTAATGTGTCTATTAGTGCACCTGTTGGTTATCGAAATACAATCAAGAAAGTTAGCGAAAGGTATAATGTTCCATACTCTGGCGTTATCATTAATGGTGATTTTATGAAATTTAAAAAGTTTAATATTTGTAAATTTAGAAGACCAGTATTTATTTTTTATGTCATTTTTATTACATCTTCATTATTTCTTGGAGGTTGTAGCCATATGCCATTACAAATAGGAAAAGATGATAAGAAAACAATTGAATCAATAGCATATGATGAAAATTCGAATGAAGATTATCTCGTGTATATCAAGGAGGATAATATCTTTGAACCGTATCTAGTTATTACATCTGATTATGATGGAAATGTGTTATTACTTAGAAAATACTTATTGGCCGAGACAATGCCATTCAACGAAAATGAAAGCCATATGTGGGCAAGCTATGAAAACGGCGGTTATTATGAAGACAGTAGCATTGATAAATATTTAAATACAGAATTTTTCAATACATTTGACCAGTCTGTTAAAGATTCAATTGTAAACAGCACCATAGTAATAACTGATAAGAGCAGTTTAGGCGTTACAGGCGAAATATCAGCGACGATTTCGCGAAAAGTATTTCTCTTATCTCTTAAGGAGTTAGATGGTCCGGAATCTAGAGCAAGTGTTGCTGAGGGAAATACTTTGAAATATTTTAAAGACGATTATACCCGACGCATTGCAGATTTACCAAATGGTGAGAAATCAGCTTACTGGACACGTACATCTGCAACTTGGGAGACATATACTGTAATTACGATAGGTGAAGGAGCAGGAGTGGGAAGTGCAGATATAGATAGTGGAGTTCGACCGGCATTTTGTATGAAAAAGGATACTAGAATCACACAAAGTGATAACGTAGTAAGTGGACAAACTGTATATGTTATTGAATAAGTTCAATGTAATTTTATAAAAATAAAGGTATCACCGTAGTTGTTATCAATAAAAAAAGAAACAAGAGGACGGTTCATCCGGCTCGCTTAATAGCAACAAAATTAAATAATAAAGTAGAAGAGGGTACAGACATATATATGTTTGTACCCTCTTTTTATCATCATTATTTCAAGGAACCATCTAGTAACCATTGGGACTGTTCACTACTTGATTTCATGAATGTATAATCCTTTAGAAAATATGACAAAGGACTTAGTAGAAAACATAAAAAGACTATGTTATAATTTTATGAAAGACACAAACATAGATAATCTATCGGGGGAGGCAAAAAGTTATGAATACAGTGAAAAACAACAGGATTATTGCAGGGATTAAATATGTACTTCCGGATCCAATATGTAAAAAAATAGGAAAAATTCGTGAAAAATCTAACAAAGCTATGTGCAAGCATTTTCCGGAATTATATAAGTACAAAGGAAGAGTGGTAAAACTTAATAAAGACATTAAATTTCCATCTATCCAAAAAGGGAATAAAAAAATCAAATTTGGACCAATCGCTTACTTATTAGCCTACGGTGGAGATTTATCTGTTGAGAGAATAGTTGAAGCTACCAAACAGGGAATACTACCTTTTTCTACAAACGGTGAACCTTACTTGTGGTGGGTTGCAGATCAAAGATGTGTCATTTTTATGGATTCTATTCATATAGAAAGACCGATAAAATCATTGCTTAAGAAAGATATGTTTACGATTACAGCGGACAAAGCATTTAAGGAT
>NZ_JCBCDA010000033.1:0-16945 GCF_059865615.1 Petrocella sp.
TAAGTAAACAATCATTGGACCAACTAGGGTCGCTAGATTTTCGTTTGGTAACCATCCTGTTGGTATAAACAAGGCTGTAATTAGACCCCATGCAATAAATGCCCCAATGTTTGGCATCACCATACCACTTAAAAAACGTCCGAACTTTTGTAGACCTTCTCGTGATCCTGATTTCCCTTTTTCTGTACTTTCCATATTTACCTCCTAAGATTTTTGGTTTGTGCATTGATCAATGGACATGGCTTGAGTATACACCCCATTCAAGAGAAAAATAAAGAAATAGAAAAGTAGCTTTGGCATTCTAACAAGTGACACAAAAAAAAGACTATATAGAAATGTCACGCTTAGATAGTGACATTTCTATATAGTCCTTTGCCTTAACATTTTTTATATGCCGGACACCAAAGATTGATAGTATTTGTCCAGCAACGTATTGAGTTCAAATTCTACATCTTCTACTTGTCCTTCTTTTATGGTATCTGCAAAACCACCTGTAATAATATTACGACTAATCTCAGATAAGACTTCTAAAATCTTTTGATTTAGCACAACCGGTCCGACCATTACAATGATGGTATCCACAGGCACATACCCGGAAACTTGCTCCATAATAATCGGTTCTGTTAAATCTATAATCTTTAAGCAAACACCTTTATCAATGTCAGCCCGACAGTGTAGTAATTGCATGCCTTTTTTCATAAGAATAGTAGAGCCTTTTTCTTCTCTTTCAATAAATGCTTTGCTCAGCACCGCATTCTCCTCTTGATTACTTGACAAAGATGTACTGATATAGTAAATCAAATCCATCATCGTTTTTGCTGATACATGTTTGTCATAAGAGAAATTGTCTATAACCTTTATAATGATATGACTATACTGTTCTAAGGCGACAAGTTTTTCTTTTAGCATCATTTTATTCTTAGTCTGTCTATGTGTGGTGTTTGGCTTATATCTTTTCAAAGCTTCTCTGATTTTCTTAATATCTTCATCCTTAATAACCGGATTCACCACCACACATGGTATGGACAAATTTTCTGTCGGTACGGTTGATATGATTAGGTCAATGGTACCCTCATCTATTTCTTCAACATCTTGGTCAATAACACTCACAACCCGAACGATGTGAATGTTAGAAAAATTGCGTTCAATTTCCGAAACCAGTAGTTGAGACGCGCCTATGCCATACATGCAAGCTACTACCACTTGATATTTTTTGACAATTTCCCTATGGTTTTTTTCTATGACTGCCCCGATGTGGGTAGCTAAGTAAGCAATTTCATCTTCCGGAATCTGAATATGTTCCTTTTCTTCAATGACTTTAGCACAAGTGGCTATCGTCTGAAACAGCTTCGGATACATGCTTTTAATTTCTTCCACTAGGGGATTAATAATATCAAGCTCCATCTTCATGCGATAGATGGATGGTCTAAGATGCTTAACCAGACCCACAATAAGCTTGTCGTTATCTGATAAATATATACCTGTTTCCGACTCAACTTTTTGAATAAACTCTTTGACCAATTGAATAACTTTAAAATCCTCAATCATAGAAATCCTATTGTATTCACCTGTTTGTCTAAGCTTAGATCCTTTAAGATGCATGGTTAAATAGAGCAATTCTTCTTTAGGTAGAACTCTAAAAGGATTACCTTCTTTTTCAATAACCCAATCCCGTAAAAGATGAAAGATCTTATCCGATTCGATTAACGCTTTGGTTTTTGAGTCAATATACAGTTCATCCCAAAAAAACTTCCTTTTTAACGTCATGCTGAACCTTATGATTAGAGCAATATAGGCATTATCCGCAAATTGATACCCCATATCTTTTTCCATACGCATTAAAAAAGCCCTTGTATATTTTATACTTTCAAGATCCAGAAGCTCAAATATAGACTGATTGATATTTTCTTTTAATGTTCTAACATCTATGGGCTGATGCTCTTTTTCTTTTATAAAGTCAATCAGATCAACTAGATGAAAATGCTCATAAATCAAAGCGACAATCGCCTTTCTTTTTGCCTTTTCATCCCCATCAATTAATATGCCCAAGCCCGGTTTACGAATCAATTCAATGTTATATTGGTTAAACCATGGTTCTAACTGGGCAATATCGCCACCAATCGTGCTTTCTGTAACATCCAATAATTGGGTTAATGTATATAATTTTGTAGGTTCATTGTATTGAAGCAGCTGAGCCCTAAGTATGATCTGCCGATCTATCGGTGTATATATGATTTCACTTACTTCTTCAAGAAGTGAATTTCTCAGTTTAGATTTTATGCTATCATCCGCAACCAGAGAAATGCCTTTTCCCTTTTTTTTATTCAGATCACCACCATGTTTTATTATCCAGTTCTGCACATCGTTTAATTCTCTTAATATGGTTCTGGTACTCACATTAATCTGATCTGATATTTGTTGTACGGTTATATAGTTATTCGATTCAAGTATGATAGATATGACTTCCTTCATGCGTGATGTTAACATTTTAGCACCTCTCATTTTGAATTCAGACCTAAAGTTCGCCTACATTATACTTGTATTATACACGCCCCAACTTTAATACACTATTTATTTTTATTTTGTTTTGTCATTTATGCAAGTGACAAATAATACACTTCTCAATTTTAATAGACTATTATTTTATTGTTTAAAAGAATCACTTCCCTTAATAAGTTTTGATCAATGATTTATAACCTTCTCAATGCCTCAACAGGACTTAAACTTGTTGCTTTAAGTGCTGGCCATACCCCAAATACAGTACCAACTAATATTGAAAAAAGTAGAATGTAAATCGTTGAAACAACTGGCAGTACAATATCCACCTTTAAGTATAATCCAATCATATAGCCGCTTAACAAACCTATTGTTATTCCAATTATTCCTCCAATACCCGTAATAATGGATGACTCAAGTAAAAACTGTAATAAAATATCCTTGTTCTTCGCTCCAATTGCTTTTCTTATCCCAATTTCGCTGGTTCTTTCTGATACAGTAACAAGCATGATATTCATTATTCCAATTCCACCAACAAGCAAAGATATCGCGGCAATGATACCTATAACAAGGGTAATCATGTTTCCGATATTATGTGCCACAGATAATGATTTTTCTGCATTTTGTGCCAAATATAAATCTTCTCCATTATTACTATGTATGGATTCAATATAATAAATAACATTCTTTACAAACTCATCCGAATCAACATTATCTTTAATAGTCATGTCAATCCCATAAACCCTGTCATCTTTATTGTTCAAGTATTCCAAAGTGGTGTTTGGAGAATATGCAATACTATAATTATTTGCTCCGACCAGTTGATTAAGGAAATCGTCCTCTTTTTTATATACTCCAATCACAAAAAATCTAGTCGGAATACCATTTGTATCAAGAGTAATAGTTTCTCCTACCACGTTTTCATTACCAAAATACTTATTTGCAAACCTATTGTCAATTACAAGTACCTTTCGTTTAAGTGCCAAGTCATTTTCAATTAAATACCTTCCCTGTAACATCTGAATCTGCTGTATTTTATTATAGTTGTTATTGACGCCATATATCATCAAATTTATATTAGTATCATCTTTTATGTCAATATATGTACTCTGTAAATACACTCTTGATAAGGCAATAATTGAATCCTCAAATCTTTTTTTAATCAATATTTCATCTGACATATCGAGAAAATCTTGTTCTCTTAATTCTTTCGAGCTATCTGTTGTTATGTATACTCTCTTAATTCCTATTTTTTCAAACTCTGATATTACTAAACTGTCAAGTATGCTCCCAAGCATAATGATTGTCACTACCGAAGAAATACCTATGATGATTCCTAATATCGCTAAAAAAGTACGACTTTTTCTTTTCAATAAGTAGGAATATGATGCCTTTAAATAATATATTACTTTCATAGAAGCTACGCCTCCTGTAAAATCCCATCTTCAATTTTATATCTTTTATTCGCCATATTAGCATAACGTTCATCGTGTGTAATCAACACAACCGTCATACCTTTTTTATTCAAATCCTTAAATAAGCCCATAATTTCTCTTGTATTCTTAGAATCTAAGTTTCCTGTTGGCTCATCAGCTAGCAGTATTTTGGGATTAGTAACTAAAGCCCTGGCAATTGCCGTGCGCTGCTTTTGTCCTCCTGAAAGTTCCGTGGAGTCATGATGGATTCTATCGCCCAAATCCATAAGTTCTAATACTTCCCGAGCTTTTTTAATACATTCTTTTTTTCCCTTTCCTCCATAAAATAAAGGAAGTATTACATTTTCTAGAGCTGTTAATCCTGGAATCAGAAAAAAGGATTGAAAAACAAAACCAATATATTTGTTACGTATAGTAGATAATTCAGATTGCCCTATAGTATTTATCGGGACACCCTCGAAAAAATAATTACCCGCCGTCGGACTATCTAAGCAACCTATTATATTCATCAGAGTACTTTTTCCCGAGCCACTTGTACCACTAATTGACACATAGTCACCTTCAAAAATATTAAGATTGATATTTTTAAGGGCAGTTACTTGTGTGTTATTCATTCCATAAATCTTTGATACATTATCTAACCTTATCATACAAGTCCCCCCTAATGCTATTGGGGTACAATACAATTAAATCCTGGTAATCAAGACCCTTAATTATTTCATAGTAAAAATCATTCATAATCCCAATCTCTACCTTGGTTTTTATATATTTCCCGTCTTTTTCCACCCATACAAAAGCCTCATTATTTTCACGCACTACGGCTTCAATTGGTACCGTGAGTGCATTTTTAGATGTTCTAGTAACGATTTCCGCCTGTATGCTTTGATATATTTTATATCGATCATCCATTAATTCCAGGGTCATTTCTATTACAATCCCATTATCCATTTTAGACCCACTCGTATTATTCGTTGCAATATGACTAATTTTCGTTACCCTACCTTTTCCCACAGAATTATTGTTATCATCTAAAAAATTCACTTCTAGTCCCTCATTAATATTATTAATATCATTTTCCGAAACATAACCACTAACTTTTACACAATTACTTTTTGGGATTTTTATTATACTTTCTCCAACAGTTACTGGCATCCCTTCTGCCTTGATTATCTCCATAATGATACCATCGACAGGCGCTCTCATAACAGTCTCTGAGAGTTTTTTATTTATTTCATTTATCTGCATTTTTAGAAGTGTATTCTTTTTATCTTGTATGATTTTTTCATTGAGATTAATCATACTTTTTTGCATTTGATATTTTAACTCTAGTTCTTTTAAGTTATTTTGTATGTTATCAAGTTCTTGCTTTGAGATTATCCCCTGTTCAAATAGATGCTTGCTAAGCTCTAAATCTACACTTATCTTCTCTATTTCTAATTCTAAAGCATTTAACTTATATTCATTGTTTTTTCTATTACTATCTGCTTCATCTGAAAGCACTAAACCTATTTCTAATTCATTTCTTTTTAATAACAACTCTTCCTCAAGATTTTTCCCCTCAAACTCCACAAGCACATCACCTTTTTTCACCTCATCCCCAATACTAACTAGCATTCTAGAAATATACGTGTTAAAGGGAGCCTTTAAAGTTATGGTTTCGGCGGGTAGAATAAGGCCATTTACCAAAACTTCTGTCGTCAAGTCTTGAATATTTGTCGAAACCAGCAACACCTCATTTGAATAACCTTCATTTTTTGTTGACCACTTTATAACTATTAGTATTATACAAAAAATAATTATGATATAGAATAGAATATATCTTTTTTTCTTTAATCCTTGCATACAGCGACTCCTTAAATCTAGTATAAGATTAATTGACAGTTTCATAAATGAGGGTTTTATTAAATCAATATTATGGTTAAAGGGTCAAAACTTAGTTTCACTAAGTTCAACTATATTGTTTTGACACCTTAACCATATTATATAAATACATTACTCTCTTGAAACAGGAAGTTTTGTACTTATCTGTGTATTTTGTGATTTTTTATTACGCACTTCCAATATTAATAAAGTTATATTTCTAAAGGTTGTATAAATAATCCGAATTACTAAAAAAGCTGAAATGAATACCATGAAATAATTCTTAAAGTATATTGCTATAGATTTTAAAATTTCCATAATACTGCCTAGTTCAAAAAAATTCAACAAATCTTCTTTTGCAAAGGGTAATAGTTCAAATGCTGTTAAGGTAATATTTTTTAACAATGTAGCAAAGAATATGAAGAAAACTAAGCTGATTATTACATAAAAATAGAATATAATTTTACTTTTGCTCGTCAGCTCACTATGCGGCTGATAAACAGAAATCGAAAAAGGTCTTAATAGTTTTGCTTTTATATATCTTACGGTTGTATCATGCAGATTTGATATCCCTGACAAATCTGTAAAAAGCCAGTAGCCATCCATTTTTAAAAAAGGATTAAAGTTATAAATCAATCCTATATACCTTATTACTGTTGCAATTAAAATTAGATTGTTTTTCGTTATAATTGTTATAATAGCCAAAGTGCATAAATATAAATGTTCAAAATATATACCTCCCAAGTCAACTACGGCCCTTTGTTTTCTTTTAAGCACCCATATTCCTGATACATCTGCAAACAATACGGGCATTGTCATGTAAAATGCAAACCCTATACTATACGGAACAATTCCATAATGCATTGAAGCTCCAGCATGACCTAACTCGTGTATATAGCCTGATGAAATAATGAGGAGAGTTATTATCATCCAATCTTTATAAGAAACCGTCGGAATCATTAAATAGAAATCTGGTAATGCAATTGATCTTAGAATGATAAAAAAACCCGGAATTGATAATATCAAAACTAATAAAGAGAAGACTTTATTATATGGGTATTTTGTGAAGGAAAGCTTTTTTATAAGGCTTTCCTTTAAAATATTAACCTGAAACCAGAAATATTTTGATTTTTTTTCATTTTCTGCTTCACTTTCATATCCTTCAACAATACCTTTTGAAACAATATGTGTCTTAATGATTTTTTCTAAATCCTCTGCTGTCGAAGATATACCAAGGCTTTGAAGTTTACAACATATGTCTGAAAGTGTATTCTCTCCATCTAACAAAGACAGTATCAAATACAATTCCTCTGCAATTACCCAATGCTTTTTTTTGTGAACTATTATATATTTTTTATCCCTTGTTGCACTTTCAAATTCTTTTATTATTAATGCGTTTATCAACTTATATTTTTTGCTTTCCATAATAATTCACCTCGATGGATATATAAAAGAAGAAATCACCAGAATAATATATTTAATAAATGATGTTCATGAAAATTTCAAAATAATCATAAAGAAAAATTTATGGCACATGCCCAAATAGGCTTAAAACCCAAGGATGCGTCTAATCCGCAAGCATGGGCAATACATCTTAATTCATTTCTAACCTCTAACTCTTCACATAATCTATCTTCTAGCTCACTAAATTTTATTTCGTGTATCGATTTGTTGATTGATTTTATCATTGATAACCTCGTTTCGTATTATCTCGTGATTTCTTCTTTTTTAATTAGCAAATAGACTTTTGATAGTCTCTCCCTCAATCGAATGCTCCATATAAGAATAAAAACGATTGAGTGCATACGCTGAAACTGCTGTTGTTAAGGTAGCACTTCTATATTCAATAAAATCTGCAGGCTCAGTTGATATCTTTTTAATTTGAATCTCTCCAAAATCCACACCATGCCAGAAGCTCCCTGTTGCCGAACTCATTAAATAGATTATACCTTTGTGAATTGAGCTAACTATGGCTTTTTTTTCAATTTCCTTCATTACTATATTGTTTCTAGATAATTCCAATATCTCAAGCAAACTCAGTATTGCATATGAGCTTTCCTTAGGATCTCCAAACACCTGTCCCCATGCTCCATTATCATGCTGGCTCTCTAATAAGTATTTTAATGATAATCGGATTTGAGAATTAAATCTGTTAAGTTGTTTTGTACACCTTAGTATTTGCCAAATTGCAAAATGTACGCCTGTAAAATAATAATCCTTCCAGCTTCCATCTGGATTTTGTTTAGAAAGTATTGATGAATAGACATTTTCTATTACTTCTGAATACTTGTTATAATCCAGAATTATAAGTGCATATATAAACTGTGCATTAGCTGAAATAACAGGATTTTTGTACATTTTTTTCAACAAAGTTCTTATATATATACACTTCACAGAAGAAATACTGTTAAAAAATCCCTTTTGATCTTTTTCCGTCAGCCAATAGTTTATTGTTCCATCCTTATTTGGATTCTGACTAATAATTTTATCTACAAGTTCTTTTGTGTACTTAAGCAATGTGACGTCTCTTGCTGCAACTGCATTTAATATTATTTCTCCTAACGTACCAATATCTGGCGGTATCTCTGG
This sequence comes from Petrocella sp., assembly GCF_059865615.1. Lineage (NCBI taxonomy): Bacteria > Bacillati > Bacillota > Clostridia > Lachnospirales > Vallitaleaceae > Petrocella > Petrocella sp. Next base: position 8,382 of record NZ_JCBCDA010000033.1, read on the forward strand.
TAAATCTGGAAAATGTCCCCAGCCTTCTTTGAAATATCTATGTTTTCTATTTTCCAAATAATTTAATTCCTTTTCAAAATATGCATTGGTTATTGCACTATTATTCTTCATAGAAAACATAAGATTTAGTAAATACGATCGATAATAAACATCTCCTGGAAGTGCCTGTTCTTCTCCGGTAAAACCATAAGGATGTAAAAAAACCCCCCAGTGCGTTAACTCAGGGTAACCAGATTTACTTTGGTTGAGAATCCACTTAACTGAATCGGCAATCTGTTTTTTTATGTCTTCTCCAGAATATTCTTTATTTGATTCAATATAAGGATATATCCTTTTAGGCTCACCTTTTAAGGTTCTAAAATCGTATAATAAAAGATTTATGCGACTTTGAATGGAGCGTAAAGATTTTTGGCAAGGTGCATTACTGCCACATAAAAATAAAGCTTTTTCTACTTCTCTGTTTGCTTTGATAAGATATTTTTCATCATAATTATTCCCATATAGCAAATCCATGATTTTCTCTTTATCATGAATCGCATCCTTATGTGTCATTATAACTTCTGTGAGTATTGGAGTGTAAAATTCTCGCTCTAAATCCTTTTTCCAGATTTTTAAATCTAAAAACAATTTGTGTGCAACATAATAGTGATCTAAGGATTTCTCAAGTAAACTTATTTTATCAAACTCATTATTAATACCTGCCAGAATGGGAAGAACAATTTTTGAATGTGCATTTAGTCCTACTGAAATTAAAAAAATATCTTCTTCTGAATAGTTTTTAATTTTACCAACATGATTTAGTTTAAATAGGTTTGCACCCTCTAATACTTCATTGCAATATTTATTAAAGTAAGTCCAGAACTTTTCCATACTTTCTTTGCTTAATATACTTTGAAGCTTTTCTACCCCCTCACAAAGACCTATTTGTAATTGCAAGTTTTTTGCAGGCGTATTCATTTCATCTTTGTTCTCATAATTAGCAAGCAGAAAATGCTGAAAAGGATGAATAATCAGCATACTTATCTCAGATACTAACTCTAGCACTTTAAAGCTATTAATCGAAAAACTTTCTTCTAGCATATATACATAAGTTATGAAATAATATAAGCTCTTTGATTCAATCTCAAGATTGTTGTCACTCACATTGCTAAAGGCGTACTTTTTATTATTAATTTTTTTGAGAATATTTCTATGTGTTTTCACAATATTCTCAAGTTTTTCTTTTGTAAATATTTCAATCAATCTTGAAACATCCAAATCATATCTTTGCATTTATTTATACCTCTTATTTAATCCTATATTGAAAACAGTGACGGTAATGTACTTAAATGTGATGTTTTATTTTAAAGCACCACATGCGGACACCCCTGCATTAGCAGCACATGCTGAGATCCCTAAAAGTGTTTTTACAGACATAACGCGTCTGTCTTCCAGCTCTTTTAATAATCTTTCGTCAATGATCTTAATGTCAATAGCTTTGTTGATTTTTTTCATTTAATCTCCTCTTAAATGATTATTTTTGACCACCGCAGTTTGTTACTGTTGCATTAGCCCCGCATGCGCTTGCGGTAACATTTGCTGCACAGGCATTTGTGCTGACCTTGGTGGCCATTTCTTTTCTACCTTCAAGTTCAATGATTAACCTATCATCCAAACTTTTCACATCAATTGATTTGTTAATTGTAATCATGATTTTAATCTCCTTTTAAATTATTTTTTAATTAATCGTTCGCCTTTTATCAGTAATATATAAACATACTACTAAAGGGTGTGTATGCTTCTACTTTATAGTCCTGCTCTCGCATGTCCTGCACATAAATTTGGATTGATAATCCCTGATTTATTGGTTGCACAGGTTCCAGCATATGCATCTGCTGTACAAGCATTAACACCTATTACTGATTTTGACATTTCTCTTCTTAATTCTAACTCCCTCATAAGTCTTTCATCAATTTCCGAAAGATTAATAGGTTTGTTCAATGAAATCATTTTTTTCCTCCTAATATTGCCGTCACTGTATTCAAACTTACTATTTATAAATCAGCTCCTCATATATTTGGGGAACAGTTTTATCAAAAACTTCTATATATTTATCGCAATATGGTGTTTGAATCGATTGATTAATAACCCTAGCATGCGCGGGGCATCCTCCACCACAATACAGAATATACGCACACGTCTGGCATTTAGCAATATTTTGTGGCTTTCTATTCATCCATTGATCGTAAACCGGTGAATAGGCGAGACCATACTGATTGATTTGACCGATAATGTGTTTGTTGTCCCCAACTGTATCCCAGCATGGGTAAATGTCACCAAAAGGATCAAATACAAGCATACCGTTTACAGCTCCACAATATGTAGCTTTGAAATATGCATATTCTCCAGTTTCCACAACATATTTAATCCTTGTTGCTATATCAGCTGCTACACCACTCAAGGCGCTCGTAAAGATGCTCTTATTTTCGATTAATTTATTAACAATATCCTCATCAGTAATTGGCTTTTCTTCTTTTGAATAGCAGGTATGTACCGCTTTAAAGTAGTTTCTAAAATACTTATTCTCAGACCATCCCATCTCATCAAATAATGTATTTAACGCTGAAATCTCTTCGATATTTTCTTGATCAATATTTGTCCTTAAACTCACAAATATTTCTCTTTTTAATAATTCATCTACCACCTCTAAGGTTTTTTTATAAGTTGGTACACCATCCATATGCTTTCTACGATGATTATGAAGCTCTCCAGTCCCATCAAGCGTGATTTGAATTTCTCTTATAACTTTAGTCTCTATCAAATCGTAATAGTTTTCTATTTCATAAGCATTACTTATAGCCATTACAGTTAATCTACTGTTCTTACAATGCTCTATAATTTGCTCAATTACTTTTCTGTTTTTCTTTAAAAATGGTTCTCCTCCATATAGATTGATTTCACCAATTTTTCTTCCTTTTTCCATTTCTTTATTCAAATATTCAAAAATATTATTGACGGTCTCTATAGACATTTGCTTATTCATCCAGTTTTGACCATTTTTATGTAGTTTTAATTCATAGCAATAAGGGCATCGAAAATTGCAGTCATAAGTTGGTATGATTGTAACCTGTAACAGCTTCTGGTCAACTTTTTGATATATTTCTGCAATTTTCTTCATATTCTCAATTTCTTCATCCTCCGTTACGGATGTAATATACCCTCTTTCAAGCAAAGTTTTCAGCATACTTGGATTATAATTGATGGTCTCTTTATTTAATAAGTCCAAGGTTTGTATAACAGTTTCATCTACTTCATCCATAGCACCTGTACAGCCGTTCATTAATAAATATTTGTTATTCTTTAGCCTATATCTTAAATTGTATATACTCGATCGCATAATTATTCTCCTTATAAATAACCCTCTTAGATATTTGAGAAACACCCTTTGCCATATAAATACATTGTTTTTGTGTCACACAAAAACACCTCATAAGATCCTGTTGAAATTATATTGCAAAAATCTCGAAGCATGTATTCCTAAATTTAGTTGTTTACTGAACAATGATGTATATGCATGAATCTAAAAAAGACAGCTTCATCCATCCCCCCCAACAGATAACTTAGCATTTATTATAAAAAATAATTACCATTTTAATTATATTTATACTTCAGCGTTCTGTCAATGCTGTTTTGTATTTTTTTTAATATTTAACCTATTAAAATATTTTTACAGGTTAATAGTATAATTATATTTTTAACATCTTATTTTTTTTATTTTTTTTTATTTTTTTTATTTATATAGTTGATTAAAGGGTCAAAACTAAGTTTCACTAAATTCGCCTACCATATGTAGATTACGTTGATACATTCATAACTATATATGGTATAAGAAAGTTCAACTATATGGTTTTGACGCCTTAACCATCTAATTAAATCTGTTAATCTTTAATATAAAAAAGAAGCTATACCAAGTCTCGCTTACGCGTAGTAGTATAGCCTCTAAATGCATTTATAATATATCTTTCTCAAATGATATCTAAGCTCTTGGCTTATAACAGTTTACATAGTTCTTTAATATGATTAATTTTATAATCCGCGTCCTTTAGTTCATCACCTTGGGCATAGCCATATTGACACCCTATGGTCTGGAGATTATTCTGTCTACCGGCTTCCATATCTTTATATCGATCGCCAACAACTATGATTTCTTCCTTCCATTGTTTCATAACCTGTGATAAAATCTCATGCTTAGGTATGAAGTCATAGTCTTGTGCACATAACATTTCATCAAAATAGTGATCCAATCCAAATAAATCTCTGGAGTATTCCATATAGGTTCTACCGCAATTACTCAAAAAAACCAACTTGTAACCTCTGTTTTTCAAATACTCCAAGGTATCTAAAGCACCTTGATAAAGCACCGCTTTTTTGTTCTGAAGTAACCTTTTCATTTCTTCACCGATAATGCTTCCTGCTTGTTCCCTTAGATCACCATCCATATTTGGCATGAAGGCTTCCCACATTTCTCTACTGCTTAATCCGAGCCATTTGACAATCTCTTCATCTTCCCACGTTCTTGGTGGGACTTGATGTTGATCTACCAGAAATTTATAAGCTTTTCTAAAAGCAGGTCCATATATTTTTATACTGTCATGTAGGGTGCCATCATAATCCAAGACTATGGTTTTTACATTTTCTAGCATAAGCTCTCCTATAAGGTTTTTAATAGATTTGCCATTTCAATAGCTGTCATAGCTGCATCTGAGCCTTTGTTTCCTGCTTTGGTTCCAGCTCTTTCAATGGCTTGTTCGATTGTATCTGTTGTTAGAACTCCAAAAATAACCGGAACTTCAGAATCTAAAGAGACATGAGCAATGCCTTTTGAAACTTCACTGGATACATAATCAAAATGAGGTGTAGAACCTTTTATAACCGCTCCAAGACATATAATACCATCATATTTTTCATTTTTTACTAATTTTTTTGCTGCTAAAGGTATCTCAAAAGCGCCAGGTACCCAAACAATATCAATGTCCTCATCTTTCACACCATGTCTTAGCAAAGTATCTATGGCACCTGACAGTAATTTCCCGCCGATAAACTCATTGAATCTTCCTACTACAATTGCAAATTTTAGATCTTGTGCTACCATTTGTCCTTCATATACATTCATTTACTTTTCCTCCTTAAAATCTAACATATGTCCCATTTTTAGTTTCTTTGTTTTTAGATACGCAACATTTTTTTCATTATGATTCATTTGTATCGGCACACGCTCTACAATCTCTAGTCCATATCCAGAAATACCTGACATCTTCTTAGGGTTGTTGGTCATGAGCCTTATTTTCTTAGCACCCAAATCCGCTAGAATCTGAGCACCAATACCATAATCTCGTAAGTCATCCGGAAAACCAAGGGCTATGTTGGCCTGCACCGTATCCATGCCATGGTCTTGTAATTCATAGGCTTTTATTTTGTTAATCAAGCCTATACCCCGACCTTCTTGTCTCATGTAAAGCAATATACCGCTTCCGTTCTTTTCGATTTTTTGCATGGCTTTTGCATATTGTTCTCCACAATCACATCTTAAAGAGCCAAAAGCATCCCCAGTTAAACATTCAGAATGTACACGAATCAGTGTAGGTTCATCTGGTGATATTTTTCCTTTTACCAGTGCCACATGATGTTCTCCATTAAGCTTGTTCACATAACCATACATTTTGAAATTACCATATTTGGTTGGTAATTCTGCTTCTGTTACGCACTCGACGTAGGTCTCATTGGCTTTACGATAGGCCACCAAATCCGCTATTGTGATGATTTTGAGATTGTGTTTTTCGGCATATTTCATAAGCTCCGGTACTCTTGCCATAGAACCGTCGTCGTTCATGATTTCACAGATGACACCGGCTGGATACAAACCTGCAAGCTTGGGAAGATCTATTGCTGCCTCTGTATGACCGACACGTTTCAAGACGCCACCTTCTCTTCCAACAAGTGGAAAGATATGACCAGGACGACTAAAATCCTTAGAAGACGCTTCAGGGTCAATAAGTTTCTGAATGGTTAAGGCTCTTTCTGCAGCTGAAATACCTGTGGTACATGTAATGGCGTCGACGCTAACGGTAAAAGCTGTTTCCTTAGGGTCTGTATTGTTGTTTACCATAGCATGTATGTCTAAGCTTTTTAATCTTTCTTCCGTCATAGGGGCACAAATCAAGCCTCTTCCATACATAGCCATAAAGTTAACGGCTTCCGTTGTGACTTTTTCTGCTGCCATAAGAAGGTCGCCTTCATTCTCACGGTCTTCATCATCTACAACGACGATCATTTTTCCTACCTTTATGTCTTCAATTGCTTCTTCAATTGTATTAAACTTTTCCATAATCATTACCACCTTTACATAAATCCATTGTCTCTAAGGAAATTCATATCCATAGGTTTTTTAGGTTCTGCTACATCTTGGTTCAGCATTAATTTCTCAATGTATTTTCCAACCATATCACATTCTAAGTTCACACTATTACCCACTTTTTTACCAAATAAGGTTGTTTCTTCCTTTGTTAATGGTATGAGAGATACTTTGAACATCTCATCATCTACATAAGCCACTGTCAAGCTAATACCGTCAATGGCAATTGAGCCTTTATGAACTATATATTTTAATAATTGAGGACTTGCTTTTATACTCAACCACATTGCATTGGCTTCTTTTACCATTTCGTGAATTGTTCCGACACCATCAATATGGCCTGAAACCATATGCCCGCCTAATCGATCTTTCAGCTGTAACGCCCGCTCAAGATTCACTGGACTGTTGGTAGTAAGTTCCCCTAAGTTACTGCTTCTCATCGTTTCCGGCATAACATCCACAGTAAAACTGATATCATCCATATGAACCACGGTCAAACAGACACCATTGGTACATATGCTATCGCCCACTTTGGAGCCTTCAATAACTTTAAAGGCCCGAATGGTCAACTTAGCGGACTTCGTTGTTTTATTGATTTTCTGAATATAACCGATTTCTTCAATTAACCCTGTAAACATCTATACTCCCTCCTTCTTGATATAGCCTTCAATAACAATATCACCCTCACAAATGGTGGTGGTAAGATCTTCGAGTAGAATCGCTTCTTTCACCTTGGATATGCCTATCCCACCAACCGGCGTCTTGGCTAAATCACCACCAAAAATTTTGGGTGCCACGTAAGCAAGCATTTTATCAACTACACCTGCTTGTAGGGCCGAGTAGTTTAAAGTGGCACCACCTTCTATAAGGATACTATCTATGCCTTGTTCACCTAAGGTTTCTATGAGCGCTATCATATCCACCTGATGTTCTTTAATAGGTAAGACCATAACTTGATTACCTGTGGCCTCAATGGCTTTTTTTGTTGCTTTCGGCATTAAATCTGTTGTTGCGACTATGGTAATTGCTTCGGATGCTTGAGTTAAGACCTTGGCATCTAGCGGGATACGACCTCTCGTATCTAAGATGATTCTAATGGGATCTATGCCGTCTCGGCCATCTTCAAGACGCGTTGTTAGGCTAGGATCATCGACTATAATTGTTCCTACCCCCACCATAATACCCATGACTTGATGACGTAATTGATGCACTTGTTGTCTGGATGTTACATTTGTAATCCATTTGGAATCCCCTGTTTTGGTGGCTATTTTTCCATCTAAAGTCATGGCTATTTTTAGAATACAAAAGGGCTTTTTGGTTTTGATATACTTAAAAAAAATCTCATTAAGCTTGAGCAGTTCATCACCCATGTCTAGTACAACCACTTCTATATCGTTTTCTTTAAGAAGAGCAATACCACGACCTGAGACTTCCGGGTTAGGGTCCATCATACCGACAACCACTTTACTTATACCTTTTTCAATGATTAGATTGGCACAAGGTGGTGTTTTTCCGTAATGAGAACAAGGCTCTAACGTTACATACATGGTTGCACCTTCTACAGAAGCTGTCGCATTCTTAAAGGCATTGACTTCAGCATGTGGTCCACCATAATATGCGTGGTAGCCTTCGGCGATAACCTGACCTTCTTTGATGATTAACGCTCCAACCAGCGGGTTAGGATTGGTCCTACCAACACCAAGTTTAGCCAATTCTATGGCTTTCTTCATATATACTTGATCCATAATGTGCTCCCATTCTTCTGCAAATTCAAAATATATTTATATATTGGTTAAGACGTCAAAACTATATAGTTGAACTTTCACATACCATATATAGTTACAAATGCATCAACGTAATCTATATATGGTATGTGAATATAGTAAAACTTAGTTTTGACCCTTTGACCATACTTTAGGATTACTTTCCTAGAGAAAAAAGCTCTAAAGAATAATCTCCAGAGCTTGTTACAGTATCATTAAAGCATAATTATACATGCTATAATTGCCTTCTCTCATCCAGACTTTACTGTCGGTCTTGGAATTACACCAAGTCAGCCTAAGTAGGCTCGCGGACTTTACCGCCGGTCGGGAATTACACCCTGCCCTGAAGGAACTATTCAATTGTTTTTCGATGGAATAATTATAGCATCTTAATATTTTAATGTCAATGT
>NZ_JCBCDA010000054.1:0-36056 GCF_059865615.1 Petrocella sp.
CTTAGAAATATTTTATCAGTTGCTATAAAAGCTATAGAGTCATTGTATTAGTATTTTTTTCTAGGTTTTGATAGGACTTTGATAGAAAAAATTATAGTGGTTATAAATCCTAATTGTAAATAACTTGTGGCTATTCCCAAAGAAACAAGTGCTAAATCTTTTTATGGGAGAAAAGATTTGCAGGTTAGGATTATAATAAATAAATTTGAGGAGGAACATAAAATGGTAAAAGAATTACAATTATGCAACAATTTTCTGGAATTAACTACAGTTGAAATGGAAACAGTTAATGGTGGAGGAACTGGGGCTGCTATTGCAGTTGGAGTGTCAACAGGTCTTATCGCATGGGCTCCAGTTGTTGCTTTTGTGCCAGTTGTTGGTCCGGCAGTTGCAGTTGGCATGGCATTAACTGGTGCAGCAGGAATTCTTATAGGCACAAATTCTGATTTTGATTTGATTGAGTATTAAGGGAGAATGCTATGAATGAGCTAACAATGAATGAATTATTAGATGTAAATGGCGGGGGGTTAACTCTCGCGGAAGCACTTATTTATGGTGCAGCCATAGCATTATCAACTTCTTGTCCACCAGCTTTGGCAGTTACTGCAGTAGGGATTGCATTTATTGAATACCAAGATTATAAAGATAGCGTTTAAGTAACATATAGCCTGCTATAACATATAGGGTATATAGCAGGCTATAAAAACAAAATGTCGTGAGAGGTTGATTGTAAATGAAAAAACATAAAATTCAAAAAAAGGATTATAAAGGAGGAATACTTAACAAAGTATTTGTTTGTTGTATAAGTTTGATTTTAGTGATTGAGACGAATTTATTTAGTAGGACATTGAATGTTTCAACAGAGCTGCTTTATTTTACAGGAGTGCTAGTTATATTATTTTGGAATATAACTATATTCATAAAGCTGAGTAAGGCAAATATAAATGAGCTTAGCACAAAAGGCACTTTATTATTAAATCATTCAAAACAAAATTATAACCTAATAAAAAAAGTGGGTTGGTCACCATGTATAACTATATTAGTTGGTGCAGTAGTAAATAATGATAATTATAAATTTGTTTTTTTTACTGCAAGTATAATTATCATCTTATTTGTGAAGTATTACCTCTTTGATAATATAATAATATTTACTAAAGATGGTTATCAATCTGGTTTTGATGAAATGAAAATTAGTAAAATAACTAAAATTGTTGAGTTAGAACGATCTTTCGTACTCGGGAATGAAGAATATGTAGCTTTTGAAATCTATACTGACAAGAAACTGATAGCTTATGATAGATTTTTTAATACTGATTATAAGTATTTGTGTAAAATGGTTAGTAGTAATTGATTGGGTGAGGTTATAATATGAATTACAAATATATCAAACAACATGACATAACAGATTGCGGTGCGGCCTGCATCGCAACCATATCAAAACAGCATGGCCTAAAAATACCGATCACTAGAATACGTGAAGTAGCAGGTACAGACAAACAAGGGACAAACGCACTGGGCTTGATAAAAGCAGCGGAACAGTTGGGATTCTCTGCAAAAGGTGTCAAAGGCAATGAAGAAGCCTTTTTCTCGGACTTCCCATTACCGGCCATAGCTCATGTGGTTGTTGATGGTACATTGCTTCACTATGTTGTTATACATAAAATAACCAAGAAGCAAGTGATAATTGCAGATCCGGCAAAAGGCCTTATAAAAATGTCGCCGGAAGAATTCTTCAAGATGTGGACAGGCGTCCTTATATTAATAACGCCAACCAATGCCTTTAAAAAAGGGAAAGAGACAAAAGGTTTGTTTGAACGTTTCTTTCATTTGCTTATTCCACAGAAGAAGCTATTGGTGAACATCTTCTTTGCCTCTATACTGTATACAATCATTGGTATCATTGGTGCCTTCTATTTTAAGTTTTTGATTGATGATGTACTACCCTATGGTCTAGAAAAGACGTTACATGTCTTATCTATTGGTGCCATAGTACTGATTGTATTTAAGATTATTCTGAGTGTGTTTAGAAGTTACTTACTTATATACCTTGGCCAGAAGTTGGACATTGATTTACTGCTAGGCTATTACAATCACGTCATAAAACTTCCAATGAACTTCTTTGGAACCCGTAAAACCGGTGAGATTGTATCTAGATTCCAGGATGCTTCAAAGGTGAGAGATGCCATATCAGGCACCACATTAACACTAATGGTCGACACTTTGATGGTACTGGTTGGCGGTGTGATACTCTATGCTCAAAATAGTTTCATGTTTGGAATAACCGCTTTCATTGCAGTGTTATATTTTTTTGTTGTATTCGCGTTTAATAAGATCTATAGGAAACAGAACCGAGAGCAGATGGAAGATAGTGCCCAGTTGACTTCTTATCTTGTAGAATCACTTAATGGTATTCAGACGGTGAAGTCTTTTAATGCTGAGAGAAAAGTGAACCAGGAAACAGAAAGCAAATTCATTAAACTGCTTGGAAGCATTTTCAAGCTTGGGCTGACAGGGAATGCACAAGGCGCATTACAAGGCTTCTTAGACGGTGCAGGTGGCATAGCCATCCTTTGGATTGGTGCATGGCAAGTCATTAATGGCAATCTATCCATGGGACAACTTGTGGCATTTAATGCGCTCCTTGCCTACTTTTTAGGGCCAATCAAGAATCTAATCAACCTTCAGCCTATGCTACAAACAGCCATCGTCGCCTCTGAGCGACTTGGAGAAATATTAGACCTTGAAGTGGAAAAAACAGAAGATGAAGCAAAGAAAATGAACTTAGAAAATCTACGAGGTAACATAGAATTCAAGGATTTGAGCTTTAGATACGGAACAAGAAAATTAGTCCTTGAAGATATTAATATCACCATCAAACCAGGGGAGAAGATAGCCCTCGTAGGAGAAAGTGGCTCCGGAAAAACAACATTGGTAAAACTATTGTTGAATCTATATACATGGGAAAAAGGGAAAATACTGATCAATGATAATAATATCAAAGATATTCAGATAGATGTCGTAAGGGATAAGATTGCCTATGTGCCACAAGAGACCTTTTTGTTCAGTGGTTCTATATATGACAACCTAATACTGGGCCTTGAACATGGGGATATGGAACAAGTGGTTGCAGCGGCTAAGATGGCAAAAGCTCACGACTTTATTAACAACCTCCCTCTAAGATATAATACGAGGCTTGAAGAAAACGGTGCGAATCTATCTGGTGGACAGAGGCAACGCCTTTCCATAACCCGTGCAATTCTAAAGAAGCCGGACATATTAATATTGGATGAAGCAACCAGCAATCTGGACTCAATTACTGAAAAAGCCATAGAAAGAACAATAGAGGCGTACACCAAGGATATTTCCACCATCATTATTGCCCATCGTTTAAGTACCATTAAACGCTGTGATCGTATATATGTCATGGAAGAAGGAAAAGTTATTGAAGCAGGTACACACAAAGAGCTGATTCTAACAGAAGGCAGATATTGTGAAATGTGGAAAGAACAAGGCGTGGACAAGATCTATCAAGGGGATAATACAGCAACTAATATAGAAGAATATGTATCATAGGAGTGGGCAATGAAAGAGCAATTATTGGATATCCAAGAAATCACCTATAGTAGAGAAATGTATGAGGCAAAAAAGATAGTAGAAGAATTAAGAATGAAGAATATAAGTTGATTATCTGTTATATTACCGACTCGACTAGTTAGTATGGTTCAAGAAGAAATTAAAGCTTAAAAAGTGAGCTAAAGTATTCAGAAAAGATTGGTAACCAGTGATTTAGCGCGCAAATCATTGATTTCAATATAAATAAAAATAAAGGAGAAAATATATGTTAAAGAGCAAGTTTAAAGAATTAAACGATAGTGAATTATTAAATGCAAATGGAGGTGGGGTCTTTTCTGATATTGGAAATGCCCTTAAAGAAGGATTCACAGGATTTGGAAAAACACTTGTAAGCAAAGAATTTAGAGAACCATTTACTTCTGTTATGAAAATTACTGGTTCAGCATGTTCATTAATTGTAAATCCACTTGGAGTTGAAAGGTCTGCCTATACAATACAAAATGAATGGGATAAGCTATCTTCATATGGCTCTAACTAGAAGTAACTAAATTAGCTGGCAAGTTGGTTTGTCTTCCAACTTGCCAATTCTAAAAAGAAAGAGGTAATTATGATAGGGTTATGTTATGTAATAGTAATACTGGTTATACAAATATATGCACTCATCAATTATTCTATTCCAAAGGGGATAAGCATGTTGGATGGTTTGCAGTATTTATCTTTAATTATATTATCAGTTAATTATATTATTAAATATTTTGTAAAAAAAAGAACTATTCCAAAACCAATTATAGCTGCTTTTCTAATTTGTTTTGTTGTTTTAGGAGGTAGGGAGTTGATTAGCTTAGAACTTGAAACAATGGTTGGGTTTTTTGTAATACTACCTTTGATATATATTATTATACGCAAGCAATTATTTGAAAGGACATAAGAATGAGATGAAATTATTTCTTGAAGTCGCATTAGTATTATTCAAAATAATGACAGGTTTGTTGGTGACAATACTCTGGATTAATGGAGATTTTATTTTAGACTGGATTAATGAAATAAAGAATAAAGAGTAAATAGTAAATAAAAACAATATGGTTTGTAAATGTTACGAGTAAATTCGCTAAGTAAAGTACGGAAAAGCAAGGTATCCATTCATGTGAAATGTGGAAAGAACAAGGCGTGGATAACATCTATCAAGGGGATAGTACAGCAACTAAAATAGAAGAATATGTATCATAGGAGTGGGCAATGAAAGAGCAATTATTGGATATCCAAGAAATCACCTATAGTAGAGAAATGTATGAGGCAAAACCAAGACCTTTTGTATCCGTTTTTATATATTTATTCCTTCTCATAATACTAGGTGCCTTCATCTGGACCTATATGAGTGAAATCGATATCGTAGCAAGAGGTAATGGTATCGTCAGGCCAAGTGAAAATATCAATACAATTAGAGTCGAATATACGGGAAAACTAGAAGAAGTAAATGTTGCAGAAGGCAAGCAGGTAACAAAAGGAGATATTCTCTATGTGATAGAGCACAAGGCCTTGCTATTGGAACAAGAAGATTTGCAGGAAAAGATAGATGATATTAAGCAGAAAAGAATCAGTTTAAAGGCTTATGAAAAAAGCATAATTGATAAAAAAGCATCTTTTAATGAAGCAAGTCGCTACAATGATTATTATCAAATCAAATATGAAAACTATCAGAAAAACCTAGAATATATCAACTATCAGAAGGCATCAACAAAACTACAGTTAAAACAAAGCAATCAGACAGATCTCATCTCAAATCAGTTAGATACCTTAAAAGAAAAATACAATAGGATGCTAACCTTAAAGCAATCCATAAAACAAGGTACGAATCTAATAGTAGATGCCAGTTATCAAGGGCAATATGAAGATTATGCCAATACAGTTAAGCAATATGAATCAGAATTAAATTACTTAGAAGCAACCTTTGAGAAGTCAAGTGCACTGTATGAAGCCGGATATATATCACAAAGCGAATATGAAACAACATTACATAGTCTAAGAAGCAAGCAGCTGACTTATGATCAGTTCAAGATAAACCATATGACAAGTCTTGAAGAAAGTATTAAGCAGACAAAAGACGCGATTACCCAATATGAAGAAGAGCTAAGCATAGCAGAAGTAACTGGAGAATTATTATATAATGAAGAAACAAGTGGTGAGTCAGTAGTTGAAAAATACCGTCTTGACAATTTGGTCATGGTTCAAGATGAAATCAAAACCTATGAAGATGAGCTCGATAGCCTTGAAGCTAATCTTAAAAACACTAGAATACAGATTCAAGGAGCGATCATTACAGCACCCATATCCGGCAAGGTAAATCTATTGGCGGTATCCTCCAAGGGCGACTATGTATCTGTTGGAACAGAACTGCTTACGATTATACAGGATGATCAAGCAGGCTATTGTGTTGAAATCGCTTTACCAAATAGTGAAGTAGCAGGTATAGAAGTGGGTGATGTCGTGAAATTTAAATTCAGCGCCTTGCCATTTAAGGAGTATGGTGAATTCACCGGAACCATTCAACAAATAAGTACAGATATCAAATCCGACAATAATGGCAACAGCTATTATCTGGTGGAAGCAAAGCTAAGTGAGGTGGTAGGTGTCAGCTATAAAGGTGAAAAGAGAAATATCAAAGTAGGTATGGCTTGTGAAGCTCATGTCATAAAGGAACAGAAGAAGATGTTGCATTGGTTATTAGAGAAAATTAATTTGAAAGATTAGCATTTATGGTTAAAGCATCAAAACTAAGATTCACTAAATTCACAAACAATATATAGATTACCTTGATACATTCGTAACTATATATTGTATGCGAAATTCCAACTATATAGTTTTGACACCTTAACAATTATATAGACTGGAAATATATTTTATCAAGTGTTATAATAAAGAGGTAAAAAATATAGACAAATGGAGGTAATTAGATGTCAAATTATGTATGTTTAGTATGTGGTTATGTTTACGATCCAACTGAAGGAGATCCAGACAACGGTGTAAAACCAGGAACAGCTTTTGCAGATGTACCTGAGGATTGGGTTTGCCCACTTTGTGGCGTTGGCAAAGATCAATTCGAAGAAGAATAAATAATAGAATCATAAATAATCTTAAAAGCGTAAAGCCGAAATGGTTTTGCGCTTTTATTTTTGCATTTATCCTTGTAATAGACAAGAGGTGGTGTTATAATAAAACAAATAAACGAATTAACCGAAGTAATAATACGATTAAAAAGGAGAAGATAAAATGAGTAAAATCTATAATAACTTAACAGAACTGGTAGGCAACACCCCAGTTGTAAGATTGAACAAACTAGGACCAGCAGGCAGAAACATCTTATTAAAGTTAGAATCATTCAACCCAGGTGGTAGCGTCAAAGACAGAATCGCCAAAAACATGATAGAAGAAGCAGAAGCAAGTGGTGACCTTAAGCCTGGTTATGTGATCATAGAATCGACCAGTGGTAATACAGGGGTAGGACTAGCCTTCATCTCAGCGGTCAAAGGCTACAAATTAATTCTAACCATGCCCGACACCATGAGCATGGAACGCAGGAAACTACTGATCGCTTATGGGGCCGAGTTGGTTTTGACCCCCGGTGCTCAAGGGATGAAAGGTGCCATAAGCAAAGTAGATGAGCTTAAAGCAACATACCCGAATCATTTCATCCCTCAACAATTCACCAACCCGAACAATCCGGATGCCCATAGAAAAACAACAGCCCTTGAGATTCTAGAACAAACAGATGGGGACATTGATATATTCGTTTCAGGCGTAGGAACCGGTGGCACCATAACAGGTGTTGGCGAAGTCCTAAAAGAAAAATTAAAAGGCATAAAAATCATAGCAGTAGAACCATCCGCATCACCGGTATTATCCGGTGGACAGCCTGGTCCTCATAAGCTACAAGGTATTGGAGCGGGGTTCGTACCTGATGTACTCAACAAAGGCGTCATTGATGAAGTATATCAAGTAGACAATGAAGATGCTTTTGAATTCATGAGAGCATTGGCAAAAGAGGAAGGTATCTTAGTGGGCATATCCTCAGCGGCAGTTGTAAAAGCCACCATTGAGATAGCAAAGCGTCCTGAAAACGAAGGCAAGACCATATTAACCTTGCTACCGGATACAGGCGAACGATACCTATCTATGGACATATACTAAGATGATTCATATATCCAATAAAGCTAGATGCGGCATACGCATCATGATCTACATCGCCCTTGACGCAGGCACCAAGACCACTGTACAAGACATCTACATCAAAGAAGACATGTCAAAAAGGTATCTGGAACAGATTTTTGCAGATCTAAAAAAGAGCAACCTAGTAACCAGCATAAAAGGCAAACATGGTGGTTACAACATATCAAGACCCTATAAGGAGATAACCGCCTACGACATCATCTTAGCCCTAGAAGGTGAAGAAAACACTGGCGACCCAGACTCAAAAAACAAAGACTTGAATCAATTACTAGACAACAAACTATGGCAACCCCTACAATCACAGATTCAAGACCTCCTATCCGCCATAACCCTAGAAGCACTCGTAAGCGACTACCTAGAATCCCAATCCAATATGTTTTATATATAGAAATAGTCAGCACATTAAACAACCATTAATTTTAAATAGAAACGAATCCGAATGAGGAAAGAAAAGGTAGGGATCAATCACAGTTCTACATGGAAGTAGAACGTCCTTCATTTTTGCATGGATGCAAAAGGGAAGGATGATTGAGACCTACCTTTTCTAGACGAAATGACGACGTATTACCGAGTATAGGACATATAAAACTTTTCCGCTGACCGTACGAAGTGTAAGGCAAGGGAAAGTTTTATATGTCCTATACGATTATTATCACTATCTAAAGTATTAAACTCAATCCTTCACCAAAGTCACACCCTTAAGACTGGGCGCCACCATAAGAGAATAATTCGTATGATAAATCACATAACCTGGCGCAGACCCATTTGGCTTCTTCAGATTCTTCTTCAGAGTATAATCCACCGACACCTTGGGTGACTCACGGTCCTTAGAAAAATAAGCAGCCAGACCAGCGGCCTCTTCATAGACCACATCCGGTAACTCCTGACCATCCGCCTTCACAATCACATGAGAACCGGGAATATCCTTAGCATGAAACCACCAGTCGCCGCCATTGGACAGCTTAGTAGCCAAAAGGTCGTTCTGGTAATTGTTCTTACCCACATAAATATCATGACCAAGAGAAGAACGAAAATGCATAGGCTCTGCTTTCTGTAGAGCCTTTTTTGATTTGGAACGACGGAATTTCAAATAGCCGGTTTCCATAAGTTCTTGCCGAACCTCTAATAGATCTTCTTCCCTAAGTGCATTGGCGAGGGCGTATTTTACACTCTCTAGATGTTCGATTTCCCCTTTGGTAGCTTTAATATGCTCGCTAAGGGCCGCCAGGGTCCTCTTCTTCTTATTGTACTTCTCGTACTGCTTGTTAGCATTTTGACTGGGCGTCAAACGCGGGTCCAGCGTAATGGTTCTTGGTTGATTCTCATGATAATAATCAAGGACAGTAACCTCAGTATCACCTTCCTTGATTTGATAGAGGTTGGCATGAATCAGCTCTCCGACAATCTTGTATTTATCTCGGTCTTCTGTGTCCTTAAGCTGTTGAAGCTGTAGATTAAGCTTCTTATAACAACGTTCCAGATTGGTTTGGACCAATTTCCTAAGATCCACAGATTTTTGTGAGATTCTAGACTGGATGGCGTTGTTCATATAGAAGTTCTCCACCAGTGCCGAGATACTCTCATAAGGTACTAAAGTCTCATTTTGATAGAAGCTAATGGGAAAAGCACCAAAAGCAATTTGTTTGTCCGAAGCGTCCACAACCACAGTCGGGGCATAGTCACCCGTTTCAATAGCTTGAACCAGCACTTTATAGACCTCATAAACAGATTGAATCTGTTCAACACTCAAATCATCCACAAGGGTAGAACCGTTTAAGCCTGCCCTAAAACAAATTTCTTCTGCCATTTGAGGGCTGAAACCGGTGATATTTTTGTACAGCGCCTGTTGTAGCGCCTCTTGTCCTCGAATAACCTGTAAAAAACCATCAAAATCCCGAATACTCAAAGGATTAGCTTTGCCCTGGTTCGGCGGAAAAACATAAGGTCTATTGGGGAAGACCTCGCGAACGGAACTCACCTGAGCCCCAATCCTCTTAATACTATCTAGAATCATATCTTGCTCATCGGTTAGGATAATGTTGCTATGTCGTCCCATAACCTCAATAATCAGTTTTCTATAACAGGTTTCACCCATTTCATCCAGATTCTGAATCTCAATCACCACAATTCTCTCAAAGTTGGGTTGGCTAATTGAGAGAATAAGACCACCAATAAGATGCTTCCTAAGAAGCATGCAATAGTTAAGTGCCGTAATAGGATTGGTCTTGTTGGTTTCTGTTAGATGTAGACGGGGCATACTGGCCATAGAAGAAAGCAAGAGTTTGTAATTGGTTCTATGATTTCTCACAGTGAGAATAATCTCATCCTTCTCAGGTTGGGTCACCTTGCCAATGCGCCCCCCTACGATTGTATCATTGAGTTCTTTTACTATATTGGAAATGACAATGCCATCAAAAGCCATATAATCAACCTACCTTTCTTAAACAGTATACATAAACCCACTTAAATGTGCAATAGATTGCATTATGTAAAACAAGCGTCACACATGGATTTCGATGAGAAATTAATGGTCCTTTCATTGTTATTTATAGCTCAATATGATATATTAATGAGGGTCATGAAAGATGGCCAAATGAACCCTATTGGTTTAGGAGGAAATGGAATGAGTCTGGTTATACAAAAGTTTGGAGGCACATCTTTAGCAACCCATGAGAGTCGTGAAAGAGTGGTCCTTAGAATAGAAGAAGCAACGAAGAAATATGACCAAGTTGTGGTCGTGGTATCGGCTATGGGAAGGCTCGGCGCGCCTTACGCCACCGACACCTTGCTCAGCCTCTTAGAAACCGACGGTCGCCACGTAGATGATCGAGAAATGGATATGTTAATAGCTTGTGGTGAGATCATAACCACCGTCATACTATCCAACGCTCTAGGCAGCAAAGGCATGAAGGCTCAAGCCTTAACAGGCGGACAATCCGGAATAAGAACCTCTAGCCATTTTCTAGAGGCTCACGTGGATCATGTGGATACAACAAGAATTAGAAACATTTTGGCACAGGGGCATATTCCCGTTGTAGCAGGCTTTCAAGGCATGGATACACAAGGAGACACAACAACCTTAGGCAGAGGTGGGTCTGATACATCAGCAGCCCTTATGGGGGAAGCCTTAAAAGCCGATGTCATAGAGATCTTCACTGATGTAGACGGTATTATGACTGCAGACCCTATAGTATGTAGGACCGCTAAGTTAATCAATCATATCAGTTATAATGAATTGTTTCAGATGGCCGATGGTGGTGCAAAAGTCATTCATCCAAGGGCCGTAGAAGTGGCCAGACGCTCAGGGATACCCGTGATAATCAAAAACACCTTCAGCGATGCAGTCGGCACAACCATCACTCATTTTAACTACATAGAGAAACCAATCACCGTCAACGAGAGAATCATCACCTCCATAGCCCATAGAGCTGGAAGAATACAATTCCTGGTAGAAGGTGTAATTGATGATGAAGTATTCTTTAATGATCTTGCAGCCCAAAATGTGTCCATCGACATCATCAACATTTTCCCCGGACGCAGGGTATTTACAACAGAAAGCATCAACAAAAACAAAACCATAAAGTTAATAGAAGCTTATGATGTAAGCTTTTCATATATCGACAATTGCTGTAAAATAACAGTAGTGGGGGAGAAGATGACAGGCGTACCCGGTGTTATGGCCAAAATCATCAGCAGTCTATCAAAAGTCAAAGTGCAGATTCTTCAGACCGCGGACTCACTATCCACCATTGCATGCCTAATTCATGCCAAAGACCTTGAAGTGGCGGTATTTGCCCTACATGAGACATTCGGCTTACACGATTAACGATAAAAAACAAAGAAGTTAGACTTGAAGGTATTAAGGAGAGAGACATGACATTATTTGAAGCGATACTCATGGGTATCATACAAGGCTTGACAGAGTTTTTGCCAGTCAGCAGCTCAGGCCATTTGGCTATTGGAAGTGTATTATTTAACTTGAAGACAGAAGGCGGCGTCTTATTTGAGGTGGTCTTGCATCTTGGGACCCTAGTGGCCATATTTGTAGCATTTTGGTCGGAGATATGGATTTTGATAAAAAGTGGTTTACGCATCTTAAAAAATACATGGGATTATACAAGTTACCACATGATTAAAGGAGGCAATAAGGACAAAACGTCCCCTAAGATCATAGAAGATAAGCACCAAAGGTTTGTCATGCTTATTATAGTAGCAACCATCCCAACGGTCATTGTAGCCTTGGTCCTTGAGAAGCTCATACTTCACGCCTTTACATCTTTAATATTTCCGGCGGTAGGCTTATTGATCACAGCCACCTTATTGCTCTTAACAACAAAAATGCGCTCGGGTGCATTAACCGAGGAAAATGTAAGCTTCAAAAAAGCCATGTTCGTCGGACTAATCCAAGGGTTTGCCACGTTTCCGGGTATATCCAGAGCAGGATCTACCATAGTGGCAGGACTCTTTACCGGAATGAGCAAAGACTTTATTGTCAAATTCAGCTTCATCATGTCCATACCGGCTATCCTTGGAGCAACGCTATTGCAACTCTTAAGATTCGAAAGTACGGAACCTATTAATGAGATTATCATCAGCTACAGTGCCGGTATGATTGCCTCAGCTTTAGTAGGCTATATATGTATCAAAGTATTACTCGAAATAGTAAGAAAAGGTAAGATTCATTATTTCGCCTATTACTGTTATACTGTAGGTATACTGTTGTTGTTTGTCACCTTAGGGGGATACCATGGATAACACAAAGACGACAAGAAGAAAAATGAAGCCAAGAAGAAAAACGAAGCCAAAAACCACGTCAAAACGTGGAACACAAGACAAAGGTTTAAGTGCAAATCTCAAATACGAGATAGTTGTGCTTTCTTTTGTTGCCCTTGCATTTATGTTAATCATCAGTATTTACTTCAATCTAGGTGGTAGCATAGGTAGCGGTCTTCGTTATATCATGTTTGGCTCTTTTGGCATTGGCGCTTATTTATTGCCTTTGTATATTCTCGCAGCTTCATTTATCAAGATTTTTAATAAAGGCAATAGGCGAATCAACAACAAACTGGCTTTGATATTTATAGCCATATTGGTGGTCTCTACCCTGAACCATCTCTACTATATTGAAGATGCACAGATCAACAAATTCACATCAACCGGCACTTCGTTTTTTGCCGCTACGGCCATGTACTTTAGAACATCCGCCTCCGGACATATAGCAGGTGGTTTGGTCGGCGGTGTACTGGGCGATCTGATGGAGATCCTTGTTGGTCGAATCGGCAGTATGATTATCCTAGTCATCGTCAGTCTGGCACTCATCATCATGATCACAGAGCAATCCTTAGCAAAAGTATGGCAGTTCATAGCTAAGATAGGCAAAGGATTAGGCATTGGTGTTTTCAAGGTCTCCCAAAAAGGCATTAAAAAAACAGGTCAACAGATTAAGATCTACACAGAAAACTATCAGAAAGACAGAGAAGAGAAAAAAGAGCAACAAGAGCTTCAGAAAAAAGCCAAGCAAAAAGACATGCTCTCCACAGCCACATTAATAGGCGACGGCAAAGTTGGGGAAGATAGGGATGAGATTTTAATTGGTGAAGGCACCCCTAAGAAAAAAATATACCAAGGCAGCAAAAAAGATCCATTTGAGCAAATCATCCAACAAGAAGAACAGGAATTAGCCAGAGAACGTATGATGGCAGCCAATAATGAAACACAGTTAGAAAAGCAGACACAGCCGGCAAAAGAAAAGCCGGTACCCATAGAAGCCATACAAACAGAGATAGAGACTGTTTCAGCACGTCCGATATACAAGCTACCACCCATTGAATTGATGAAAGCCAATCTGAATCAAGGTAAGCATTATTCAGAAGAAGCCAATAACAAAAAAGCAGAGAAACTGGTCAAGACTTTAGAAAGCTTTGGCGTGGGTACCAAGATCTTAAACGTTACCGTCGGTCCTACCGTAACAAGGTATGAACTACAACCGGATCAAGGTGTCAAAGTGAGCAAGATTGTGAACCTACAAGACGACATAGCTTTGAATCTAGCAGCAAGCGGCATACGAATCGAAGCCCCCATACCCGGCAAATCCGCTGTAGGAATAGAAGTACCCAACGATATAACCCAAGCCGTTACCTTAAGGGAAGTTGTTGACACCACTGAGTTTCGTAAGTTCCCCTCCAAGATCTGTTTTGCCTTAGGAAAAGACATCAGTGGACAGGTCGTGATAGCAGACATTGCCAGAATGCCCCATTTACTCATAGCCGGTGCAACAGGTTCCGGTAAATCCGTATGTGTCAACACCCTAATCACCAGCATTCTTTATAGAGCCAACCCGGATGAAGTCAAGATGTTAATGATTGACCCCAAAGTGGTGGAACTAAGTGCCTATAACGGCATACCCCATCTCTTGATTCCGGTTGTAACAGATCCCAAAAAAGCAGCAGGTGCCTTGAATTGGGCAGTTCAAGAAATGGCCGATCGCTACAAACTCTTTGCGGCGGCCAATGTAAGAGACTTAGGTGGCTATAACAAAGCCGTCGTAGAGAACAAGGAAGGCAAGAAACTACCTCAGATTGTCATTATTGTAGATGAGCTAGCTGACTTAATGATGGTAGCCCCCAATGACGTAGAAGACGCCATTTGCCGATTGGCACAAATGGCCAGAGCCGCCGGACTACATCTAATAATAGCTACACAACGACCTTCAGTAGACGTTATAACCGGTCTCATCAAAGCCAACATACCCAGTCGAATCGCCTTTAATGTTTCCTCAGGGATTGATTCCAGAACCATTATAGATAGCAACGGTGCTGAGAAGCTACTTGGAAAAGGGGATATGCTTTATTACCCTGTTGGACTACAAAAGCCTGTACGGGTCCAAGGTGCCTTTATATCAGAAAAAGAAGTTGAGAACGTTGTAACATTTTTAAAAGACCAAGCCAAAGTCACCTATAATGAGAAAATCATGCATCAACTGGCAAAAACCGATGAACAGACAAGCACATCAGCAGACGGAGAAGACTATGACGCCTACTTTAACGAAGCACTTGAACTGGTCATTGACAAGCAAAAAGCCTCTGCTTCCATGATACAGAGAAGATTCCGAGTTGGCTATAACCGAGCGGCCCGTATTGTGGATCAGCTACACGAAGCCGGATTCGTCGGGGATGAAGAAGGCTCCAAGCCAAGAACGGTCCTCATGACAAAGGAAGCCTACGCAAAAATGAAAGATGAAAGTGAACAAGGCATCACAGATCAACAAGATGAACCTACGACAGAAGTAGCTCTGAGTGCAGAAGAATAAGTCTAGGTACCCTTGAGACAGTGGACATAACACAGAAATACAAGGAGGTAAGCATGAAGTCGGACATACAAATAGCAAACGAGGCAAATATCATACCCATAAAAAATGTAGCAGAAGCCATAGGCATTCATGAAGACCATTTGGATTATTACGGCAAATACAAAGCCAAGCTATCAGCAAGCTTATGGCAAGAGATTAAGGACAAGGAAGACGGTAAATTGGTTCTGGTAACCGCCATCAACCCAACACCGGCAGGCGAAGGAAAGACCACCACAACCGTCGGTCTAGGACAAGCATTGGGCCAACTTGGCAAGAAAGCCATCATAGCACTGCGTGAACCTTCACTTGGTCCCTGTATGGGCATCAAAGGTGGCGCGGCCGGTGGTGGACACGCGCAGGTCATTCCAATGGAAGACATCAACCTTCATTTCACAGGGGACATTCATGCCGTCAGCATCGCCCATAACCTATTATCAGCCATGTTAGACAACCATTTACAACAAGGCAATGACCTCAATATCGACACCCGACACATCGTATGGAAGCGCGTCGTGGACATGAACGACCGTGCCCTTAGAAACATCATCGTAGGTCTTGGCGGTAGCATGCAAGGCGTACCAAGAGAAGATGGGTTTATGATCTCAGTGGCATCAGAAGTGATGGCCATACTATGTCTCTCCAATGATCTGAAAGACTTGAAAAAGAGACTGGGACAGATCATAGTCGCCTACACAAGAAAAGGCGACCCGATAACAGCCCATGACTTAAAAGCAGAAGGTGCCATGGCGGCCTTATTAAAAGAAGCCATCAACCCTAATCTGGTTCAAACCCTTGAAAACACACCGGCCATCCTACATGGTGGACCCTTTGCCAACATCGCACATGGGTGCAACTCAGTCAGAGCCACCAAATATGGCCTAAAACTAGCCGATATAGTAGTAACAGAAGCCGGATTTGGTGCTGACCTTGGAGCCGAGAAGTTCCTAGATATCAAATGTCAAAAAGCAGGTCTAAAACCAAACGCCATCGTATTAGTAGCGACGATAAGAGCCCTTAAATACAATGGTGGCAGAAACATCAAAGAACTGGCAATAGAAGATCTAGACGCACTCAAAAAAGGCTTTGTCAACCTAGAAAAACACATAGAGAACCTATTCCATTACCAAGTTCCTGTAATCGTGACCCTAAATCATTTTGTAACCGATACAGAAGCAGAGGTGGCCTATGTCAAAGAAACCTGTGAAGCTATGGGTTGTGCTTTTGCCATCTCAAATGTATGGGAAAAAGGCGGCGAAGGTGGCCTAGAACTGGCCAATGTGGTCCTTGATACCCTCGACAACAAGCCATCAGACTTTAGACCACTATATAATGTGAATGATACCATCAAAGAAAAAATCAATGCCATTGCAACAAAAATCTACGGCGCAGATGAAGTCAATTATTCTGCCAAAGCCATGAAGATGATGAAGAAAATAGAAGATCTACAACTTGACAAGTTACCTATATGTATTGCAAAAACCCAGTATTCACTATCCGATGATCCAAGTAAGTTAGGACGTCCAACAGGCTTTAGTATCACCGTAAGAGATCTGAACGTATCCGCCGGCGCAGAGTTTATCGTAGCCTTAACCGGTGATGTTATGACCATGCCCGGACTACCTAAGCTACCATCAGCTCAGAGCATCGATATTGATGATGACGGTAACATTTCCGGATTGTTTTAGGAGGGACTATGTCAGCAGAGATTATTAATGGAAAACAGATTGCAGAAGATATTAAAAACGAATTAAAAGACAAAGTGGAAAATATGGTATCCACCAAAGAACGGCCAACCTTAGCCGTTGTCTTAGTCGGTGAAGACCAGGCATCTCAGGTTTATGTTAGGAACAAAAAGCGAGCTTGTGAATATGTTGGGATACGTTCCTTATCCTATGAACTCCCTGAAGCCACGACCCAAGAAGAAATCCTAGCACTTGTTCAAGAATTAAACGAAAGAGAAGATGTCCATGGCATACTGGTTCAACTACCATTACCTGCCCATATTGACGATGACTTGGTCATCATGACTATCGATCCCAGAAAAGATGTAGACGGCTTCCATCCCATCAATGTGGGGAATCTGAGCATTGGCCATGACGGTTTTGTATCTTGTACACCGGCCGGTATCATTGAACTCATGAAGCGCAGTCAGATAGAGATGTCAGGGAAAAACTGTGTCATCATCGGTCGTAGCAATATCGTCGGCAAGCCCATCGCCATGCTCATGATTAGAGAACATGCCACAGTAACCGTAACCCACTCAAGAACCAAGAATCTACCCGAGGTTTGTAAACAAGCCGATATACTCATCGTAGCCATCGGCAGAGCCAAATTCGTAACAAAAGAATTTGTCAAAGAAGGCGCCGTGGTCATTGATGTAGGCATCAATAGAGATGAGAACGGCAAGCTATGTGGCGATGTGGACTTTGATGACTGTGTAGAGATAGCAGGTGCCATAACCCCAGTCCCCAAAGGCGTCGGTCCCATGACCATCGCCATGCTCATAAGCAATTGTGTAAAAGCATACGAGAAAAATTAGGAGGCACTATGTCAAAAGGAAAAATCTTTTTTGTATCCCTTGGATGCGATAAAAACCTGGTGGATACAGAGGTGATGTTAGGTCATATTGTAGATGCCGGATATGAACTAATCAACGAAGAAAGTGAAGCGGATGTCATCATCGTCAACACTTGTAGCTTCATTCATGATGCTAAAGAAGAAAGCGTTCGCACGATATTAGAGATGGCACAGTACAAAACAGAAGGTCATCTCAAAGGCCTAGTCGCCGTTGGTTGCCTAACCCAGCGTTACCGAGAAGAGATTGTACAAGAGATTCCGGAACTAGACGGCGCCCTTGGCACCTCCAATTACGATGAGATAGTAGAAGCCTTGGACCACATTATTTTAAGAGAAGAACCTTATATCAGTTTCAAAGACATTAATTATGCCTGTGAACCCTACATTAAGCGTATTGGGGATCAAACAGCCCACTATGCCTATTTAAAGATATCAGAAGGCTGCAACAACCACTGTACCTACTGCATCATACCCAGCCTAAGAGGTAAGATTAGAAGTCGAAGTATTGAGAGTCTGGTAGAAGAAGCTCAGTACTTGGCATCACAAGGTAAATCAGAGATCATCATCGTCGCTCAAGACGTAACCAAATATGGAGTGGACTTATATCAGGAAAAAGCCCTACCAAGACTTCTAAGAGAACTGGTTAAGATTGAAGGTATACAGTGGCTTCGGTTGCTCTATTGTTATCCTGAAGACATCACGGATGAACTGATTGACCTCATGGCCTCAGAAAAGAAAATATGTAACTATATCGATATACCCATACAGCATGTGAGTGATCCAATATTAAACAGAATGGCCAGACATAGCAATAGGGCTTCCATTATTGAAGTCATCAATAAGTTAAGAAGAGCCATGCCGGACATAACCATACGATCTACCTTTATAGTAGGCTTCCCAGGTGAAACAGAAGAAGACTATAAGACTCTAAAAACCTTCTTACAAGACCATCGCCTTGAACGGGTTGGAGTATTTACCTACTCCATTGAAGAAGGCACCAAAGCAGCCGAGATGTCGGGTCATGTAGACGCTGAGATTATGGAAGCAAGAAGAGACGGTCTGATGGCACAGCAGCAACAGATCTCCATGGACAAAAATGAAGCCATGGTAGGCAAAATCATCTCATGTATCATAGAAGGCTATATACCTGAGGAAGAAGTCTATATGGGAAGAAGTTATAAAGATGCACCTGGTGTTGATGGCGCTATATTCATATCATCACCCGTTGGATTACTAGCAGGTGAATTTGTACAAGTTCAGGTAACAGATTATAATGAATACGATTTAATCGGGGAGGTTTATGATGAATTTAGCCAATAGATTAACCATATTAAGGATATTATTAATTCCTGTTTTCTTAGTACTGCTCTACGTATCCGAGGACCCAATCATACGTTACGTAGCGGTATTCGTCTTTATAATTGCATCCTTGACAGACTTATTAGACGGTCATATTGCAAGATCTAGGAATCTGATAACGGATTTTGGTAAATTCATGGATCCCTTAGCAGACAAATTATTGGTAACGGCTGCCCTCATTTATATGGTGGAAGTGGGCCAAATAGCAGCCTGGATCATCATCATCATCATCAGCCGTGAATTCGTCATCAGTGGTCTTAGACTGGTAGCAGCAGCAAAAGGCATCGTCTTAGCGGCCAGCTGGTGGGGTAAGATTAAGACAGCGACAACCATGGTTATGATCATTGTGGTACTTCTTGAACTGCCCTTTGATTTTATGGGCCCTGTAGAGTGGACACTGATTGCAGCATCCACACTATTTACCGTCATATCCGGAACAGATTATGTGCTCAAGAATCTGGAAGTATTTAAAGGCTCCATGTAAACAAGTCATAGATTCCATAAGCGAGGTATGTATATGATTGGAGAAATCATCTGTGTCGGCAACGAAATCTTAATTGGTGACACCTTAAACACCAACACCAGGTACCTAAGTAAAAGTATGACTGAACTGGGCATAGAAGTGGCCTATCAAGTAGTGGTCGGTGATCATGAAGAAAGATTGCTAGAGGCCATCGAAACCGCAAGAAGGCGATCAGATGTGATTGTTTTCACAGGTGGATTGGGTCCGACCTATGATGACATGACAAAAGAAACCGTAGCCAAAGCCTTAGAAAGAACCATGGTTTTAGATGAAACGGCCCTTGAAGATATACGCCTTTTTTTCGAACAACGAAAAAGAACCATGGCAGAAACCAATAGAAAACAAGCCTATAAGCCATTGGGTGGGCATATGCTAAAAAACGAAAACGGGACCGCACCAGGCATTTATATAAAAGATGAAGAAACCCATTATATCTTATTGCCGGGACCACCAAGAGAACTCATGCCCATGTTTGAAAAAGAAGTAGCGCCTATATTAGAGACTTTAAGCACCAATGTGATTACATCCAGAATATTTCAACTATCAGGCATTGGAGAAAGCGACTTGTCAGAGATGATCGGTCATATCATGGATGTCTCTGACAATCCCAGAATAGCCCCATATGCCAAGCTGGGATCTGTCAACATTCGGGTCACAGCCATCACAGGAACCAAAGAAGAAGGCAAGAAACTTATTGAAGATACAACCGCTTTACTCATGCCATTTTTAGAGCCCTATTGTTATAGTTATGATGGTAGAAGCCTAGAAGAAATTGTAATACAGATGATTAAGGACCAAGATCACACTATAGCCATAGCTGAATCTTGTACCGGCGGCTTGCTAAGCAGTCGAATCATTAATGTGCCGGGGGTATCTCAAGTATATAGAAATGGATTTGTCACCTACTCCAATGGCTCTAAAGAAACATGGTTAAAAGTGCCCCATGCCCTTATGTTAAAAGAAGGTGCCGTAAGTGAAGCCGTCGCCATGGCTATGGCAGAAGGTGTAGCAAAAGTATCTGAGGCCTCTATTGGTGTAGGAATCAGCGGTATAGCTGGTCCGGATGGTGGCACACCTGAGAAACCGGTAGGCATGGTATGTATGGGTTTTATTATCAATGGCAAAAGCTATGGAACCACCTTCCACTTTAACGGCAACCGGAAGAAGATTCGAGATTACAGTGTTCAATATGCCCTAACAACCTTATACAGTCTTTTAAAAGAAGAAGTTAAAGTAACCAATAATAAAAAAGGTTGACGCATGGGAACGTATGTACTATAATGAATAAAAGAACACACGTTCGATACAATATGGAAGGGGGAACCTAGTGGGTTGACCTAGGTATTTCTTATGACAAACGAAAAGACAAAAGCCCTGGAAGCGGCTATTACACACATCGAAAAACAATATGGTAAAGGTTCCATCATGAAGCTTGGAGAGAGCAATGAACATATGAATGTCAAGACCGTCCCTTCGGGGGCCCTTAGTTTGGACATTGCCTTAGGTGCCGGTGGGGTTCCAAGAGGTCGAATCATAGAGCTCTATGGGCCTGAGTCCAGTGGTAAGACAACTCTCGCCCTACATATGTTAGCAGAGGTTCAAAAAGCAGGCGGCGTCGCCGGATTCATAGACGCAGAACATGCTCTTGACCCAAGTTACGCCAAGAAGATTGGTGTGGATATCGACAACTTATATATCTCTCAGCCGGACAATGGTGAACAAGCCCTTGAGATCGCTGAGACCATGGTTAGATCCGGTGCTATTGACATCATCGTTATTGACTCTGTAGCAGCCTTAGTACCAAGAGCTGAGATTGAAGGCGAGATGGGCGATTCTCATGTTGGTCTTCAAGCAAGACTCATGTCCCAAGCCCTTCGTAAGATTGCAGGGATTGTATCTAAGTCTAACTGCATCGTTATTTTCATTAACCAATTAAGAGAGAAGATTGGAGTTATGTTTGGGAGTCCGGAGACAACCACCGGTGGACGTGCCCTTAAGTTCTATGCATCTGTTCGACTGGACATTAGGCGTATTGAGACCTTAAAGCAAGGCGTCAACATGGTGGGTAACCGTGTTCGCGTTAAGGTGGCTAAGAATAAGGTTGCACCACCTTTTAAGCTGGCTGAATTCGACATTATGTTCGGTGAAGGTATTTCAAGAGAAGGTGACTTACTGGACTTAGGTGTGGATCTGGATTTTGTACAAAAGAGTGGGGCATGGTTTTCCTATGGCGATATCCGTTTAGGACAAGGCCGAGAGAATTCCAAGATTTATTTGAAGGAGAACCCAGAAGTCTGTAACAGAATCGATGAACAGATTCGTAGCCATTACGGATTCGGAAAAACAAAAGAAGAGATTGCCATCGCCTTAGAAAAAGAAGAAGCAGACAAAAAAGCTTCAGACAAAAAAGGAACAGACAACAAAGCAGCAGAAAAAAAATAAGCCCCTCAAAAACATAACAAAGGCGACCTTGGTAGATTAAGGTCGCCTTTGTATATCGTGTGAATGGTATAAGGACAAAAAGGGTGACATGATGCGTATAGAAGAGATTCAAAAGTTGGAAAAAGGCAAGTATAAGATTATATTAGACAACGATGATTACGTCATCTTATATTATAAGGAGCTCAAAGCCTTCAAGATGGTCCAAGGAGGAGCCATCGAAGAGGACACATGGGAGCTGGCCACAAAAGCCATGACCACCAGGGGGAAGAAGCGGGTCTATCATCTCTTGGGCAAAAAAGATTATGTCATAGAAGAAATAAGGAAAAAGTTGATTAAAGAAGATTATCCGGTAACCATCATTGAAGCCATACTGGATTATTTTATAAAGCTTGGTTTTCTAAATGATGAAACCTATATCGAAAAATATTATAGGTATCAGAAAGCCACCAAGAGTCGACGGATGATTGAAATGAAGTTAAGTGAAAAAGGCATGCTAAGAGACACCATCAAAGCCTTCTTTGAAAAAGTAGACCACCGAGAAACAGAATATGAAACAGCGCGGAAACTCCTTGAGAAAAAATACAACAACAAAGCTGTAACAAGAGCAGAATACAATAAGATGGCCCGATTTCTAGCCTACAAAGGCTTTGATTATGATGTCATCCAATCCGTCATAATGACCTATCTTAAGACAAAAGACGAATGCGAAATGTGAATAAAGGATTGTTTATTTTGAAATGCTGTCATATAACTTGACATAATGCTTAAAAAAGTATAGAATTTACTTGTTGTAATTTTTTACAATTATATAGATTGTAAATTTACAATTTCGTACAATGAAAAGTGAATACAGAGGAGGTGTTATAGTTGGATATACTAAACATACTCATACCTGTTGTAGTGGCCGTTGTCGTTGGTACACTTGCATTTTATCTTGGTGTCATGTATAGAAAGAACGTTGCCGAAGCTCAATTTGGTTCAGCTGAACAAAAAGCCAGAAAGATTGTAGATGATGCGATTAAGGAAGGCGAAGCAATCAAAAGAGAAGCACGTTTAGATCTTAAAGATGAAGTATTTAAGATTAAAAATGATCTTGATAAAGAAGTTAAAGAGCGCCGCAATGAGTTAACCCGATTGGAACGTCGCATTCAGCAAAAAGAAGAAGCGATTGATAAAAAGGCAGATTCATTCGAGAAAAAAGAAGCTCAATTAGCCGCAAAAGACGAAAACCTCAACAAACTTAGAGATGAAGTAGAACAACTAAAACAGCAACACCTATCAGAATTAGAAAAAATCTCTGCATTAACTACCGAACAAGCAAAAGAATACCTTTTAAAATCAGTTAAAGAAGAAGTGCAACATGAAACAGCAGTAATCGTTAAGGAATTAGAAGCAAAAGCAAAAGAAGACGCAACAAAGAACGCAAGAAAGATTCTTGCAACAGCGGTACAAAAATGTGCAGCTGACCATGTTGCTGAAACGACTGTATCAGTAGTTCATCTTCCAAATGATGAGATGAAAGGACGTATTATTGGTCGTGAAGGACGTAACATCCGTACACTGGAGACACTTACGGGTATCGACTTAATCATTGATGATACACCAGAGGCTGTCATATTGTCAGGCTTTGATCCAATCAGAAGAGAAATTGCACGAATAGCCCTTGAAAAACTTATAGTGGATGGTCGAATCCATCCTGCAAGAATTGAGGAAATGGTAGAAAAAGCTAAGCGTGAAGTGGAACAGATCATACTTGAAGAAGGCGAAAACGCTACATTTGAGACAGGGGTTCACGGTATACATCCGGAACTTGTTAGATTGCTAGGTAAAATGAAATTCCGTACAAGTTATGGACAAAATGTATTGAAGCATGCTATAGAAGTATCCCACTTATGTGGCTTACTGGCCGGTGAGATCGGACTTGATATCCGTCTTGCAAAACGTGCAGGTTTATTACACGATATCGGTAAAGCTGTTGATCATGAAATGGAAGGCTCTCATATATCCATCGGAGCAGATTTGTGTAGAAAATACAAGGAATCGGAAGTTGTCATCAATGCTGTGGAATCACATCACGGTGATGTAGAACCAACGAACCTCATATCTGTTCTCGTACAAGCGGCAGACACAATATCCGCTGCAAGACCGGGAGCCAGAAGAGAAACATTGCATACATACATCCAAAGACTACAAAAACTTGAAGAAATTGCTGATGAATTTAAAGGTGTAGAAAAATCGTTTGCTATACAAGCAGGTAGAGAGATTCGAATAATGGTAATACCGGACCAAACAACAGATTTAGAGACGGTGTTACTTGCTAGGGAAGTTGCTAAAAAGATCGAGGAAGAACTTGAATACCCAGGCCAGATTAAGGTCAACGTAATCAGGGAAACCAGATCTATTGAATACGCTAAATAAAGTTAAGGCGTTATCTATTATAGATAACGCCTTTTTAAACACGTTTTTTAACCGGTATCAAAAGATATTTGAATCTAAAAAAATATTTTCTTGCATTAAAATAAAAATAGTCCAAATAAAAAGGAAAAATAGACCGAAAAATGAAAAAGCGCTTTTCAAATCTTGCAAAACATGCTATTCTATACATAGGCTGTTTCTAACAAACGGCTTATATGGTTAAAGTGTCAAACTTAATTATAATGCTTTAACCTTATATGTGTGTGATTTTTAGGAGGCGCTTATGGCATACTACTCTCAATTTTCAAAAGAATCCTTAGATGCGCTACGTCTTGAACTGGAACAGCAGTTGAAAAGATACGAAAGCGAAAACCATGACCTGAACATGGCCCGTGGTAAACCATGTTCCGATCAGTTGGATCTGTCTAACGCCCTGTTAGATATTAAGATACCACTAGAGAAGAACCCGAACGACGACTTTAGAAACTATGGTACCTTAGACGGTATACCCCAAACAAAGAACCTTTTTGCAGAGATCTTAGAAGTAGATCCTTCAGAGATTATCATAGGGGGGAACTCCAGCCTAAACATGATGTATAGCACTCTAGCCAAAGTCATGCTTTTTGGCACATCTGAAGAAGAGGTACCATGGTGTCAAATAAAAGACCTCAAATTCCTATGTCCTGTACCGGGTTATGACAGACACTTTGCCATATGCGAAAAATTCGGTATGGAGATGATCAACATAGATATGACCGACGAAGGACCGGATATGGACCGGATTGAAGCCTTAGTGGCAAAAGACCCATCCATCAAAGGCATCTGGTGCGTACCTAAGTTCTCTAACCCAACGGGAATTACTTATTCCGACCGTGTAGTGGAGCGCTTGGCCAAGATGAAGACGGCGGCCACAGATTTTAGAATCATATGGGACAACGCCTATGTGGTCCATGAACTTTATGATGATACACAGCCCCTTATGAACATTATGGATGCTTGTAAAGCCGTAGGAACAGAGGACCGTCCCTATCTTTTTACCTCCATGTCCAAAGTCACCTTTGCCGGCGCCTCAGTTGCAGCCATGGCAGCCAGCAAGAGCAACATAGATTTTATACTTGGCATCATGGGTGTTCAGACTATTGGATCGGATAAGATTAATCAATATAGACATTCAGCCTTCTTAAATGATCTGCAAGGCGTCAAGAACCATATGAAAAAACACGCCAAGATCATCAAGCCAAAGTTTGACATGGTCCTTAAGATATTAGAAGAGAAACTATCAGACCGTTATATCGCAACCTGGAGTGAGCCAAGAGGCGGTTATTTCATCAATCTAGATGTCATGGAAGGTTGTGCCAAAGAAGTAGTTTTGATGGCAGAATCAGTGGGCCTCAAGCTCACACCGGCCGGTGCCACTTACCCCTATGGCAAAGACCCATATGACCGCAACATACGTATTGCACCCACTTTTCCACCTATGGATGAGCTAGAAAAAGCCATAGAGATCTTATGTGTGTGCATTGAGTTGGTATCCATTCACAAATACATTCAGCGACTGGATCAAAAAACAGAAATAGCTCTATAATAAATAAAACAGATAGACTGAGAAAACACTTTTCTTAGTCTATTTCTACATTAACTTAACCACAGAAAGCCGAATATGTGCTATACTATTTTAAGAAAACCAAAAACATTTATAATACGAAGATCATCAAGTTGAAAGGATACCCATATGAACAATACATACGAAACCCCACTAGGATCTAGGTACGCCAGTCCGGAAATGCTCTACCTTTTTTCACCGGATAAGAAGTTCAAGACCTGGCGTAAGTTATGGATTGCTTTAGCAGAAGCAGAGAAAGAACTGGGACTGGATATAACCGATGAACAGATAGAGGAACTAAAAGCCTATGCAGAAGACATCAATTACGACGTTGCCATAGCCAGAGAAAAAGAAGTCAGACATGATGTTATGGCCCATGTATATGCCTATGGTGAACAAGCCAAAAAAGCCAAGCCCATTATTCATCTAGGTGCAACCAGCTGCTATGTAGGGGACAACACAGACATCATCATCATGAATGAAGCCTTATCCTTACTAAAAGACAAGCTGATTAATGTCATAGACAAATTAGCAGCCTTTGCCATGACCTATAAGGACATGCCCACACTTGGCTTCACCCATTTTCAACCGGCACAACTCACCACCGTTGGTAAGCGAGCCTGCCTATGGTTAGAGGACTTATTATTAGACCTTGAAGACATGAACCATCAACTCTCCAAAAGACTTCTAAGAGGCGCAAAAGGCACCACAGGCACCCAAGCGACTTACCTAAGTCTTTTTGATAACGACCATGAAAAAGTTAAGAAGTTAGATGAGCTTATCGCTATGAAGGTAGGCTACACCTCCTCCTATCCTGTAACAGGACAGACATACCCTAGGAAGTTAGATTCACAATTTTTGAACATCTTAAGCGGCATCGCTCAGTCAGCCTATAAGTTCAGTAATGACATGCGTCTATTACAGAACCTAAAAGAAATGGAAGAACCTTTTGAGAAAAGCCAGATTGGATCCTCAGCCATGGCCTACAAGCGTAATCCTATGCGTACAGAGCGTATTTCATCTCTAGCTAGACATGTAATCTGTAACGCCCTCAACCCAGCCATCACCGCTTCAACCCAGTGGTTTGAGCGAACCTTAGATGACAGTGCCAATAAGCGTTTGGCTATACCGGAAGCTTTTCTTGCCGTAGATGCCATACTTGAGATCTTCATGAATGTAGTAGACGGTCTTGTTGTCTACCCGAAGGTCATCCGTAACCGGGTTATGAGTGAACTACCTTTTATGGCCACGGAGATCATCATGATGGAAGGGGTCAAAAGAGGGGGCGACAGACAAGAACTGCATGAACTGATTAGAACCCACTCTATGGCAGCCGGAAAGCAAGTTAAGATGGAAGGCTTGCCCAACGACTTAATCGAACGGATCTTAGCCGATTCCCAGTTTAAGATGACAGAAGAAGAGATGTATGCCATCTTAGAACCGGAGAACTTTGTAGGACGTGCACCCCAGCAGGTGGATGACTTCATAACAGGCAATGTAAGGCCCATATTAGAAGCAAACAAAGCCATATTAGGAAAAAAAGCGGAACTGTCCGTTTAGACCCTAGAACAAGGAGGCAGCTAGCATGAAAATTGGATTCATCGGCATTGGAAATATGGGGTCTGCCATGTTAAAAGGCGCATCCACAGCACTAGATAAGACCAACCTGACCTATACAGACATCAACAAGGACCTGATGGAACAGATCAAAGCAGAAACAGGTATACCCTACGCAGAAGATAACCTCAGCCTGACAAAGTCCGTAGACATCATTGTACTGGCAGTCAAGCCTCAGTATCTAAAAGCAGTCATGGAAGACATTCGAAGTTATGTTAAGCCCACACAGATCATTCTATCCATCGCCCCCGGTATCACCATAGAACATATCAAAAACACCTTAGGAGAAAAAACCAGAGTGGTGCGCAGTATGCCAAACACACCGGCCCTTGTTCTGGAAGGCATGACGGGGTATTGTTTTTCTCATGATGCTTATAGTCAAGCAGAAATGGACTTCATACGGACATTTTTTGAATCCTTTGGTCGAGGCGTAGAACTTTCAGAACATCAACTGGATATGGTGGTCCCAATATCAGGGAGTTCACCGGCTTATGGCTTTATGATGATTGAGGCCATGGCAGATGCCGGTGTCCTTATAGGCTTGCCAA
Organism: Petrocella sp.; assembly: GCF_059865615.1. Classification (NCBI taxonomy): domain Bacteria; kingdom Bacillati; phylum Bacillota; class Clostridia; order Lachnospirales; family Vallitaleaceae; genus Petrocella; species Petrocella sp. The sequence goes on from NZ_JCBCDA010000054.1 coordinate 28,230, forward strand.
GGCAGATCAGTTACGAACTGGCGGCTCAATCCATGTTAGGCGCCGCCCGGATGGTACTTGAGACCAAGGCCCATCCAGCAGCTCTAAAAGACGCGGTATGTTCGCCAGGCGGAACCACCATAGAAGCCGTCCGAGTTCTTGAGAAAAATGGCTTCAAGAGCAGCATCATAGAAGCCATGGTGGCTTGTTATGAAAAGACCAAAACATTTGATAAATAAGTTTTAAGCTAAAAGAAGGAGGGCCCATGGAAAAAAAATTCAGACGTATTAAGCGTACCGAGATCCACAAAGGCAAGCGCGTCCATCTCTTTCATGACCGATTGCTAACACCCACTGGCAAAGAAGTGGACTGGGAACTGATTATGCATCCTGGTGCATCGGCGATCATACCCATAGATGATGAAGGCAAGATTGTCATGGTGCGACAGTACAGGAACGCCAGTGACGACTATACCTTAGAGATTCCGGCTGGAGTATTTGATACACCGGACGAAGACCCACTGGTCTGTGCCAAAAGAGAACTAGAAGAAGAGATCGGCTACACCTCAGAAGATGTAACCTTTTTGTACAAATTCTTCTCAAGCATTGGCATATGTGATGAAGTCATTCATATCTTTGTAGCAAAGAACCTAGTCCAAAGCAAACAGAACTTAGATGAAGACGAGTTCGTCACAATTGAGCGTTACACCTTAGATGAACTGGTCGATATGGTCTTTGATGACCGATTGACCGACAACAAAACCATATCAGCCATTCTGACCTACAAGGTCAGCTTGGAAAGAGCATAAGGGCCTTATTAGAGAAGATGAGAATGAGGCGGCCCAAGAAGAAGAGACCAATGGTTTCTTCTTCTTATCCGTTTTAAGCATTTTCACCAAAATATCCACGAAAATGAAAAAGATTTTGGTAATTGTCGACTTTTTTCTTTGGCTTTGGTATAATTAAACCATCTTATAAGTTTGAAGGGTATAGTCATGAAACTAAGTGTGAAGGAATTCCTCGTGTACCTAGACCAAGTAAAAGGTGCATCAGACAATACAATTAAATCCTACAATAGGGATGTCAACCATTTTATCGAGTTTATACAAGGACATTTCGACACCAAAGAACTAAGTGACATAACAGGCACCCAACTGAATGCATATATCAAAGCAATGGAAGACAAAGGTAGAGCGCCTTCAACCATTTCCAGAAATATGGCTTCACTTAGGTCCTTTTTCCAATATCTATTGCGCCGTAACCTCATTCACAAAGATCCTACAGAGATGTTAATCACGCCAAAGGTGGAGAAAAAAGCACCGGAGGTTTTGAGCTTTGAGGAGATTGAGCTTTTATTGGCTCAACCTTACGTTAATGATGACAAAGGCATTCGAGACAAGGCTATGCTAGAATTGCTGTATGCTACAGGGATTAGGGTTACTGAACTCATTGGACTAAGTGAAGATGACATCAACATTACGATGGGTTACATCAAATGCTCATCCTCTAAAGGTGAACGGATTATACCGGTTGGACAAGCCGCACAACTGGCATTGTTCAAGTATATGAACGGGTCGCGCAACCAAATGATCAAAGAAACCAACGAAAAGACACTTTTCGTCAGTTGTCTTGGCGAGTCTATGAGCCGCCAAGGGTTTTGGAAGATCGTCAAGTTTTATTCAAAAAAAGCCGGAATCAGAAAAAAAATAACACCCCACATTTTAAGACATTCCTTTGCCAGCCATTTGGTTGAGAACGGTGCAGATCTAAGATCCGTTCAAGAGATGCTTGGCCATGCCAATATCTCAACAACCCAGGTCTATTCAAAACTGAATGATTTTAAACTAAGGGATGTTTATATAAAAGCGCATCCAAGGGCTTAACTTATTAACCAATTACATAAGGACTGTTAACCATAGGTTGTTCTAGACTTTTCATTATCAAGATGATACAATAACATAAGTGTGTCTATAGGATGATAAGTTAAATCAGCCAAGGCATTAACCGATTCAGTAAAAATTAACTTGTAGTAAGAATATGATATAATGGGATGGTGACATAATGAATCAGAAGATGAAATTTTATTTAGTTGCAGGCATTGGGTTACTGGCAGTTCAAGGGATTACAATCTTTCTAAGCATGGGAACTTGGATTGATTTGGCTCTAACCCTTGTACTTAGCATTCTTGTTGTAATGGCAGCAGACAGAATGTTAAACGTTACAAAGGTACAACAAGGACCGGATGGTTCACAGAAGGCGACTCAGTCAAGTGCCATGTCCGATAGCTTAAAAACAGGACTGGACGAGAAATTGTTTAACATAGCAGAAGGCATGGGCTTTGATTCACAACAACTTCTGTGGTTGTCTCAAGACAACATTAACACCTTCAATAAGCTGGCCAAGATCTCTTATGAGATAGAAGGCTTTAGTGAGCAAAACGCAGCAAGTTCAGAAGAAATCAATGCAAGTATTAATGAATTGGTAGGCACCTCTACCAATCTAAACACCAGCGCCTTAGAGATTGAAAGACATTCTCAGACTTCCATAGAGATGCTGGAGAAGAACAAAAATACCATACAGAGCATCGGTGATTTCATGCTCAGTTTGAATGAAGTGACCACCGTAGCCACAGACAACAACGTGGAACTACAAAGCTCATCCAATAAGATCTATGAGATCGTCGACTATATCCGTAAGATCTCCAGTCAGACCAACCTACTTGCCCTCAATGCAGCCATTGAAGCAGCAAGAGCCGGAGAAGCTGGACGCGGCTTTGCCGTCGTTGCCACAGAGATTCGTAAGTTGGCAGAGCAGACCGATGAAGCCATCTCCGTTATAGAAGGTGTGGTCAAGAATATCCTAACGAAGATTACTACATCCAATAACGCCATGAGCGAGATTGGTGATCGTATGAATGACGTGGATAATGTTATCAAAGAATCTTCGGAAGTTATAAACGAGATTGAAGGCATTTTAAACGAAGTCAAGACGAATATATCTGAATTAACCAGGGTATCTCTGGTTCAGAAGAACACCACCATGGAGATTGAAAAAGCCATTGAGGATGTTACTTCAGCAGTAGAAGAAACCCACAACATTACTTACAAGTCCATTGAGATGGTAGAGACACAGAACAAGAAGAACGGGGAAGTCCTTGAGTTCTGTAACAAGATCAGTGAGATGGCAGAAGACCTACAAAAAGAAGCGGTTAACTTCAAGAAAGACAATGAGATCATTTTCGGTGTCAACCCCTTTATCGCACCTGAAGCCATCAAGAAGATGTACGTACCCATCCTTGAACGGGTTTGTAGCAGCGTTGGCCTAAAAGCCAGAACCATCATTGTAAAGAACTATGACGCTCTAAGCGACAGTGTCAAAAACGGTATCATTGATATCGGATGGTTCTCACCTTTTGCCTATGTCAACGCCAAAGAAGAAGCCGATGTTAAGCCGGTAGTCACACCAAAAGTAGGGGGCAAGAGTTCCTACAACGGTTATATTATCGCTCGTAAGGACGGTAGTGTTAAGAGTATGAATGATCTAAAAGGCAAAGCCTTTGGCTATGTGGATGAGAAAAGCGCTTCCGGTTACCTATATGCTAGAGACAGCATCAAAGGCAACAACATGAATCCAGATACACTGTTTAGTAAAGTGCTGTTTCTTGGTAACCATGACAACGTCATAAACGCTGTAATGCAAGGTGAAGTAGATGCAGGCGCTACCTTCAATGAAGCTTTTGAAGCAGCGACAATAAACGGTATCCGCACCAATGAGTTAAGTATCATATCCAAGACCGATGACATACCAAAAGACGTTCTAGCAGCTAGAAAAGATATGTCCGATGAGATCATTGTTAAACTCAAAAAAGCCTTTGTAGAATTTGACAACTACGCAGGCATCGAGACCAAGGTCCAAGGCTTCATCGAAAGCCATGACGAGCAATATGATGTAATAAGAAGATTAAACAAATAAAAAAATAAAAGAAGTAAAAGAAGAAGCTAAGAGATAGATATATCTAAGCTTCTTCTTTTTTTTCCTGAATCTATGGTCATATAGGGTGGTTAAATTGTCCTAATAGATGAAAAAATAAAAAGACTGTCTTGACAGAAATCCCAATAAACTATATACTTGTTTATGATATAGTTTACTTATAATTATTTAACATATTGGTATAAGCGTCAAGAAAAAATTACACTTTTACCACATCTTAATATTGAATCAAATGGCCTTTCGTGCTATACAGCATATGGATTTATACTTTTATAAATCAAGCGTAACAAGGGGAAATAATCATAGAGCATACAAAAAGAAAGCTCAGATTAGATAATAGGGAGAGTAAAGCGTAACTGCATGTTTGAACCAGATCACAAAAGCATACCCTAACCCTTATATAATTAAATAGTATCAAGTTATGCATAATATCAACAAGCTTTTTTGTTGTGCAATAATAAGAAAAAGACATTCATGTGCGTCGGTATTTTGATAATTCAACGCGTTAAAGTAGAACAAGGACCTTGTGCAAGCATAAAGGAAGAAGGATAAAACATGGTAGAAAGATTTAGTAGACAAATATTTTTAATAATAACAGATATTTTGGCAGTTAATGGGGCCTTTTTATTAGCGCTATTTTTACATAATGAAGGTAACATACCAAAGACGACCATTGTTGCCTATATAGCAGCAGCCTTAGTCCTCACCATAGGTAAGCTTTTCATCTATAAGTTTTTTGGATTATATAACAGTCTATGGGCATACGCTTCTGTAGAAGAATTAATGAAAGTTGTAGTAGCTGGTATTATAGCCAATGTGTTTGGGACCATATATTTGCTCTCTATGGGCATTAGATTGTATTTTGGTGTCTATATTATCGGTGCCATCCTTGAGATAACCATTGTTGGTTGTATTCGATTCAGTTACCGGTTCCTAAGAAGAATCAAGAACCATTATCCAGTCACCAGACAAGAAAATTTCAAAAACATACTCGTTATCGGAAGTGGCTCAACAGGCTCCCTTATAGCGACAGAGATTAAGAACCACTCAACCACTTATGGACAAGTAATCGGTTTTATTGATAATGATAAACATAAGTTGAATAAAACCATAGCAGGCGTGAAGATATTAGGTAACTATCACGACATCTATAGTGTAGCCCACCGGTATAGGGTGGATGAGATTATTATAGCTGTGCCTACGGTATCTTCATCCGTAATGAAGTTGATTATAGAAGAAAGTAAGCGTACCAATGCCAAAGTAAGAATCATGCCAGGTATTAGAGAAGTCATTGATGGTCAAGTATCTCTTAGCAAGATTAGAGATGTTGAGATTGAAGACTTACTAGGACGCGATATGGTTAACTTGAATGTAACAGAAGTGGCCAGTTACATCGAAGACAAAGTCATCATGGTTACCGGAGGTGGTGGTTCCATTGGCTCTGAACTATGTCGTCAGATTGCCAGATTCTTACCATCTAAGCTCATTGTCCTAGATATTTATGAGAACAATGCTTATGATATTCAGAACGAACTAATTCGAGAATATAAAGACAAATTGAACTTAGATGTAATCATCGCCTCAGTCAGAGACCGAGATAATATCTTCACCATCATAGAGCAAGAGGCTCCGGATGTTATCTTCCATGCAGCAGCCCACAAACATGTCCCACTCATGGAGCGGGCACCCAAGGAAGCCATTAAGAACAATGTCTTTGGGACTAAGAACGTAGCAGAAGCCGCTCATAAGTTCGGCGTTGAACGGTTCGTTATGATCTCCACAGACAAAGCGGTCAACCCAACCAACATCATGGGTGCCAGTAAGCGGATCTGTGAGATGATCATCCAAGGCCTCGCAAAAGAAAGCAAGACCAAGTTCACCGCCGTAAGATTTGGCAACGTCCTAGGCAGCAATGGTTCCGTCATCCCTCTCTTTAGAAAGCAGATTGAAGAAGGTGGACCGGTGACCGTGACCCATAAAGAGATCGTCCGTTATTTTATGACCATCACAGAAGCAGCCCAACTGGTCATTCAGTCCGGTGCCATCGCAAAAGGTGGTGAGATCTTCGTCCTAGATATGGGAGAACCAGTTAAGATCTATGATCTAGCCGTTGACCTTATTAGGCTATCCGGTCTCAAGATCAATGAAGACATCAAGATCAAAGTCACTGGCCTAAGGCCCGGAGAGAAGCTCTACGAAGAACTCCTTATGGCTGAAGAAGGCTTGCAAGACACTAAGTATGAGAAGATCCATATTGGTCAACCGGGAGACATCAACTACCATGAATTAAAAAGAACCTTAAATGAACTTTTGGTGATTCTCAAATCACCGGAAACCGACAAACTTATAGAGATGGTGCAAGACATAGTTCCAACTTACCGAAACAACTTAGAAGTGAACAAAGAAAACAAGCATCAGAAAGAAAACTCAGACAAATACAAGTTGGTCTAATGATAGTAAGGGTCAAGGCAAGGAGTGTGATGAATTGAACTTATTGATTATTGGCGCAGGTGAGCATGGATCAGTCGTTAAAGAGACAGCAGAAGCCATGAATAAATTCATAAAGATAGACTATCTTGATGATCAATCAGACCAAGCCATAGGAAAGTGTAATGCATATGAGACATTCATAGAAGACTATGTCTATGCCTTTGTGGCCTTGGGTAATAATGAGACCAGAAGTCATTGGTGTAAGAAATTAGAATTGGCTGGGTATCAACTTCCTATTCTAATACATCCTACAGCTTATGTGAGCCCATCAGCCAAGATTGAATTAGGCGTAGTGGTACTTCCTCGTGCAACAATCCATACAAAAGCAGTCATAAAACAAGGCACCATCGTTGGCATAGGAAGCTTAATAGATCATGATGCTACCATCAATGCCTTTTGCCACATCAACACAGGTGCCATTATAAAAGCAAGAGCAACACTTAATCATTACTCAAAGATTGATACAGGAGAAACATACCCAAAGGAGCCGTTTAATCAAGAATAGAGATATGAGTTAGGGGGGTAAAGATATGGCATATTTAAAAGTCAAAAGAGGCATAGACATTATACTATCGAGTTTGGGACTTATACTATTGGCGCCGGTTTTCTTAATACTTATAATAGCCATTAAGCTAGATTCAGAAGGACCGGTCCTCTTCAAACAGAAACGAGTGGGAATCCATAAGCATCATTTCGATATTCTAAAATTCAGAACCATGCGTATAGACACACCAAGAGATACGCCTACACACCTCCTAGAGAACCCAGACCAATGGATTACAAGTGTGGGTAAGTTCTTAAGGAAGACAAGCTTAGACGAACTACCTCAGATCATCAATATCTTTCGAGGTGAGATGAGCATCATCGGTCCAAGACCGGCCTTATGGAATCAGTATGATCTCATAGAAGAAAGAGACAAATACGGAGCCAATGATGTACCCGTTGGCCTCACAGGTTGGGCCCAGATTAATGGTCGAGATGAACTTGAGATTGAAGTCAAGGCAAGACTTGATGGAGAGTATACCAAGAAGATGGGCTTATGGATGGATATGAGATGCTTCTTCAGTACCTTCCTATGCGTACTCAGAACAGAAGGTGTTGTAGAAGGTGGCACCAAGATGAAAGTCACTTCACTACAATCATCGGACAACATAAATACATAATGAAAAATAATACATTACTTAAAGAGGAGGTGGATAAAATGTACGTAATCATCAAAAGACCAGAAGAAAGCTTTGCATTAAGTAAAAAGGCCTATCATTTTATCCCCTATGCTCTTAATTCATATTACGAATCAAACTTGACTCCAAGGGACCAGTTCTCTTAACAAGAGAGCGTGCTACCCATAGAGTCATTTTCATGTTCAAAA
>NZ_JCBCDA010000067.1:0-3968 GCF_059865615.1 Petrocella sp.
TAAAAGGAAGCCTAAAAATGGTATTAGCTTAAATGTGATATCCAAATGGAAAATATTAGATAATTTAAGACGTAGCATAGTCCCTGTATCCAAAACACTTTTCATTATCATAAATTTAGCAGTTATGCCCAAGGTTTTTTATTTGTGGCTACCCTTAGTTTTCTTTTCTGACATACTCAATTTCGCGTCTCTACTATACGCAATAATTTCACAAAAAATCAATAGACCTCAGTTTACCATTGTTTATAAGGGTTTATTTAAAGAGATCATGTTAATGTTTGAAAGAGCATTTATGGAGCTTGTAATTACACCATATAGGGCTCAGATAGCTACAGATGCAATCATGAGAACAGTCTTTAGAGTGCTCATCAGTCAAGAAAAAATGCTGAAGTGGAATACATCAGAAAATGAAGATGCTTCAGTTGTAAATACATTAAGAGGTTATTTCTTTAATATGTTTAGTGCGATTATTGTGGCTATAGTTTTAGTAGGACTATTAATAGTGCAGACAGTTCATCCGTTAGCAATAGCCATCTATGGTGCCTTAGCACTTGCTTGGGGGATGTCTTTTTTGATGGCCTATCGTATGAGCCAACCAAGAGAAGGCCGACTCATAAAGGGAGCGCAAGAGGATCGGGAACTTCTTCTAGAGACAGCTCGAAGAACCTGGCTTTTTTTCAAAGATCATGCAACAAAAGACAATAACTATTTATGTCCGGATAATTATCAGTATGCACCTAAAGAAAAACTATCTAGCAAAACCTCTCCAACAAATATTGGTCTTCAACTCCTAGCCACGCTATCTGCAAGAGACTTTGGCTTTGAGACTTTAAGTAGCATGATTACCCATGAAGAAAGATTATTGGAGACGATCGGCACTCTGCCGAAGTGGAAAGGTCATCTTTATAATTGGTATAACACGAGTACTCTTGAAATATTACAACCGGATTATATATCTACGGTAGATAGTGGAAACTTTTTTGGGCATCTTATAGCCCTAAAAAACGGTATTTTAGAACAGCTAGATACACCTATTTTTACGACACATCTAATCTCGGAGCTTAGACACACATTAAAAACAAGTCAAACAAATATGTTATTAAAAGATGATTACGGTACAATAGGAGAGTTTTCAAAGGATCTTTCGGACATAAGAGCGCTTATAAAAAGCAATGAACAGAAATTGGATGGGCCTTCTCATAGTATAGAAGAACTGCTAAGCAGTTTAGATATAATCATAAACGAGGCAGAAATATTTAACTTAGAAGATATTCCCTTCTTGGGTTGCCCTACCTTAGGACAGCTGGCACTAGAAGATAATGATGCTGCAAAGGATATGTTTAGTAGAATAAATGTGATTGGCAATACAATAGATTCTATGCTTAAAGAAGCTGAGTTTAGATTTTTATACAATGAAAAACGATTACTATTTCATATCGGTTATCATGTATCATCTCAAACAAAAGATGCCGGTTGTTACGACTTGATGGCTTCAGAATCATCACTAACGAGTTTTATAGCCATAGCCAGGGGCGAGGTGCCCTTAAAACATTGGAGTAAGTTGGGTCGTCCCTTTACCATGATCGATGGCTTGCCTTGCTTTGTATCTTGGAGCGGCACGATGTTTGAATACCTTATGCCAAACCTAGTCATGAAAGAGTATGATGGCTCAGTATATGCTGAAACATCTAAAGCTGCAGTACTACAGCATATTAATTATGCTAAGCATATGTCCATACCTTGGGGCATATCTGAGTCACAGTATTATCGATTTGACTTGGACGCTAACTATCAATATAAGGCATTTGGTATACCTAAACTTCGTCTGCAACCGGCTCTCAAAGAGCCCTTAGTAGCAGCGCCATATGCTACATTTCTTGCTCTTGAATATGCAAGTGAGGAAGCTATGTCGAACCTTCGAAGAATGTCAGACTTAGGTGCTTTTGGTGCGTATGGTTATTATGAGGCAATCGATTTTAATGGTCCGGATCCGGAGTATGAGACACCTTATTGTATCGTTCGATCATTTATGGCCCATCATCAAGGCATGAATCTTGTAGCAATTAATAATTTTTTGAACAATGGCATCATGCGTACGAGATTCCATTCAGAAGCTATGGTAAAAGCCACCGAGGTATTGCTTGAGGAAAAACGCCAATCTCATTTTATATCTATAGCCAAGAGAGGCTACACGATAAAAATTAGAAAAGTGGAATTGGAAGAAGATGTATTGAGTAACCGTTATGTCAATAGCACAGCACCAAAAATCACCGTTGCTAGGTATTTTAGTAATAACAACTACTCACTTATGATTACATCAGATGGGGATGGGTTTAGTAGCTACAAAGATATTATGCTCTATAGATGGCGATCAGATCGCTATGCCAATACAGGAAATTATATTTATATTAAAGATATGAAGGGACATGCATTTTGGAGTGCAACTTACAATCCCACAAGAAAAGAACCGGATGATTACGAAGCTATATTTCATCCTCATAAGGCTGAATTCAAGAGAACAGATGGCGATATAATTTCCCATACTGAAGTAAGTCTTTCTTCAAATTACAACCTTGAGATTCGAAAAGTAACCTTGACCAACAATGGAAAAGATATTAAAGAATTAGAATTAACTAGTTATATAGAAGTGGTAGGTGATAAGTTCCTTGATGAACTGAGCCACCCTGCTTTTAATAAACTTTTTATTGAAAGTGAGTTTTTAGAAGAACAAAGTATTTTCTTATCGAGTAGGCGGGGAGATAAAGAAGGCCATAACCCATATCTGATTCATATGGTAAAAACAGACGCTAATATGACGAAGAGTGTTGCATACGAGAATGATCGGCTAAAATTCATAGGTAGGAATAATACCTTAATAAATCCAGATACTGTTGTGGATAGTATATTACTTTCTAACAGCACTGGTTTTTGTAATGACCCTATAATGAGCCTTAGGGTAAATATTTCTTTGGCAGAAGGAGAATCGGCATCTGTTTCATTTATAACAGGTGTGAGTAAAAATAAAGAAGAAGCTATCTTAATAAGTGATGAACTGAGTATTGATTATAGAATAGACGACGTATTTGAAAAATTCAGACTCCAAAGTGAAATTGAACTTAAGTATCTGGATATTTCTAGAAAACAATTGAATGCTTTTCAAGATTTAATAAGTCCACTATTTTATCCCTCAAGTTATTATAGAGGTCCGGCAGAAAACATTAGAAGGAATTGGAAAAACCAAAGCTTCTTATGGAAATTTGGTGTGTCAGGTGACAATCCGATTATGTTGTTAACGGTAAAATCAATAGAATCGGCAAGTGTTGTAAGAGATGTATTAAAAGCTTATGAATACTTAAGAATCAATCAAGTGAAAGTAGACTTAATCATTCTGAGTGAAGCCAAGCACGGATATATGCAAGAACTGAATGATTTGTTAAATGATATGACATCATCTCTTAGAATATATGATGAAAGTAGAGAACGTCCTAGTCTTTTTATACTTCATTCTAATCAAGTCATTCCAGCAGAGCTAGACTTACTCTTCACAGTTGCTAGAATCGTGTTTACTGAAAAGACAGGTATTTATTTTAGAAATATTAAAGAGACATTAAAGGAAATCATCGAAGTAGTAGAAGAAAAATAGAAAAAGGAGGTAAAAAACTTGGATCTTGAAAATGAATATGAATTTTTCAACGGCTTTGGTGGGTTTATAAGAGATGGAAGTGAATATGAAATCCTACTTGAAGGTAAAAACAAGCCACCTGCGCCTTGGATTAATGTAATTGCAAATAAGAAGTTTGGGTTCCATATATCCGAATCAGGTGCCGGATTTACTTGGGCAGGTAATAGTCGGGAGAATAAGATAACACCTTGGTCCAATGATCCGGTTAGCGATAAGGCTTCGGAAGCCATATACATCAAAGATGAAATAAGCGGAAAAGTCATGACACCTACATCCTTAGGTAAAA
>NZ_JCBCDA010000145.1:0-1167 GCF_059865615.1 Petrocella sp.
ATCAGTAACTTTTGATTCGGTTTTGGGAACTTTGGAGTTTGATAGGGAAGGTGAAATAACGTTCAAAACCACTAAAATAGGAAGTAAAGACTACAATATTCAAGGAAGTACTTCAACAGGCCCAAGCCAACTTTCTTATGGATACATAACGAACACACCTTTTTACATTATGGAATCATCTGGATTACAGAACTTTAAAGGCCTTTCATATACACATAAACAAGCCATTTCTACAAATCCGAAAATGTATAATGGATTGAAATCTTCTTATAAAATAGAAGTAACTCGGTATCCATTAAAAGAGGCACAAGCGGTTGCGACAGTTGCAGCAGTTGTTGGAATTATAGTATTGGCCCCTGTAGTAGTGCCTGTAGTAGGAACTGTAAAAGGCCCTGCAATAATAGGAGCAATACTAGGAATACTTGGGAAAGGTATACCAGCGTATGGTCATGAAGATATTAATATAGAAGAAAATAGGACCAAAGATAATAGCGATGAAAAAAAAGTGAATAAGTTGAGGGGGTTTATATGGATGATCAGTTAAAGGATAAAAAAAGTAAAAAGAACCTAAGTAAGATAAAACCAATAATTATAGGGATATCAATTATTATCAGTATATTAATCGGACTACAGATTATTTTCTATGCCAGGCTAATGATACCGCAGCTAATGAATGATGGTATTGATTATACGACTGAACCGGCAATCCTTTCACAAGACAGTGAAGTGGTTAGATTATTAGAAAGTTCAAAAGGTTTAAACTCAAATGAACTATACGAATTAGGCGACCAAATGTATAAGCAAAAAAAGTATAAAGAAGCATATAACATACATAAGTTAGCTGGAGAAAAAGAGAAGAATAATGCAACATTAACGTATGCAGCAATGGCCAACTGTTATGGATTTGTAATGAATTTTGAGGAAGCAGTTAAGATAGCTGAAAAATCACTGTCAATGATAAATGATTCGACGCGAGCAGAGAATCAGTATTATGCATATTATACGGCTGCTATAATGTATTACTATAGAGAGATTCATAGTGGATTTCCTGATTCTGATAGAACGATTGAATTACTGAAGACAGCAGTTACGATTCAGGTTGATGATCCTAAATACAAAGAGTATTGTGAAATTAGAAATCTGCAAATGTATGCTTTTTTAGTGGAT
>NZ_JCBCDA010000135.1:0-1274 GCF_059865615.1 Petrocella sp.
AAAGATGAATATCAGTATAAGAGTAAATAAAGACCAAGTCATAGAAGAAAAAAATATAACCAATAATATCGTGTCTAAAGATTTGATAGTCATGAATGAAAATGTGAATTTTGCCATAACAGGTATCAAATACGATAAATACCCGGCTAATGCACGTGTAAGTGCCGTCGTGGAGGTATATAATCTATCAACGGTATATGTAGAAAATATACCCGTATATTTTAGAATTAGCAGTGGCGGAAATACTTCAGCCTTAACCAAATATGTGTCCTTGGTTCCAGGGGTGAAGTGTTCAGTTGTCTTTAACTTCACCACACCGGATCAAAACGCTATCCTTAATATGTATGCAGAAGTCAATAGAGATAATACCATAGAAGAAATCGATAAGAGCAATAACAGTATGAGCAAACAGGCTACAGTCATTAAGAATGTAATCGGTAATGACTGTCAACCCACTAGAAGTTGGACGGAGTGGGACAGAAGATGGGAAGAAGTAGGTACAGATGAAACGGATAGTGCAATTTATGGATGGGTATATTATCAATTCTATTATGCGGCAAATATTAACTCAACCCATACAATAACACCACAGACCCTTAAGGCCGGCTATGGTTTCGAGGTTAGTGTGACAAGTACAGTCAACTATTGGCAGACCGGCGGCAAATGGACAAGAAGTCCCAGTAACCCACCATCAGCGCCAACGCGCGTAGAAGTACAGGCAGATTGGGATTATACGGTATACACAATGGAGACCTCAAGTGTATCAGCAAATGGATTAACGGCAACCTTTCGTCTGCCAATCAACCCAAGAAGTAAGCTGGATGCGAGAAAGATATATACCAATAAGGATCTTGCAGGAACCGCAAGCCATCCAAAGTCCTATGTGGTACAAATACACGTCTGTGATTCATATACACCATCAGGAAAGCTAGGCAATAAGATGAACACATATATCAATATAAATGGTGATATGTATGAGGATGATAGAACCTATTAATAGAGAGTAGTGAGTCATTTGAATTAAATAAAGGGGAAACAAGATGAGCGTATTGGTATTGAATTATAGTGAATTAAGCTCAAGTATCAAAAATGCTAATAAAGCGGCCGATCAAGCAAGAGATTATGGGGATACCATTAAAAAAACAATATGCAAAAAAATCTCAAGCCTACCCGGAGGCAGTACTAATAATACAAGTAATGCAGACTGGTTTGCCCAGAAAAAAATCGCTGCTTTGGCTGAAAAAGCGGATAGGCTAGATACTTTTGCATCAAAA
>NZ_JCBCDA010000137.1:0-3105 GCF_059865615.1 Petrocella sp.
ATTTGATGATATCTTTTCAAGTTTCAAAAGATATTTTTTTAAAACCTCAGACATAATTATGAGCATGACGGGTGCAGATGAAGAAGCGAGAAGGCAAGCACTTGGTATGTTTAATCAAGGTGAGCATACTTATGTGAGTCAGATTAGAAACAAAATTGCAAAAGTGATTGATATATTGGTTCACGCAGATAATAGCCTATCGAAAAAGGGGTTCGTGTTTTTTATTGATGACTTAGATCGTATTCAACCAAGTTTTGCCATTAAGGTACTTGAAGTACTCAAAAATCTTTTTGTCATTGAAAATTGTGTTTTTGTTTTGGCGGTAGATTACGAAGTCATCCTAAAAGGTCTAAAAGCAAAATACGGTGAAGATCTTGATGAAAGTGATAAAACTTATCGATCTTATTTTGATAAATTAATCCAGCTACCTTTTGTCATGCCGATTTCAAAATATAATATTAATACATACGTCATGAAGGTTCTATATGATATTGGTTATTTTGAAGAAAATCATGGGCCCAGCAATCGCTATCAGGCCTACGTGATTAAGACGATTCTTCTAACTGTGGGTAAGAACCCAAGGGTCATTAAAAGATTGATGAATGCGGTGAAGTTGAGCAAGATTTTCGATGACAGTAACGAGCGGCTTCTATGTAATGATGGGATGAAGCTGGCAAATCTGATATTTGTCTGCATGCAAATGGCTTATCCGAAAATGTATGATGTTTTTGAACAAAACATCCATTATAAAACATGGACAAAAGAGCAAGAGGATATGGTTTATGATGAAACTTTCAATAGATGTAGATTGGCTCAACAACAACAATTCTTAGAGTTGATTTTTGAAGTGTTTGAATATGATGAAAATATTAATAAAAAAGCTTTAGAAAAAATTATTGCACTATCTGTACTTACAAATATGTCTTATAACGTGGAGGATGATCCACTTATGTACAATGGACAAGAATATAACCTGTCTTCAGAAACGCAATCAAAACAAGGCAGTACTTTAATTGACATGATTGAACTTAGTAAGGGAATAAAGGTACTGGATGTAGGGTGTGGTAATGGTAAGACAACTCTAGAACTTTATTCTAAGAATTCTTCAATCTATATTGATGCATTCGACTTATCACTCAGTCAGATAAAAGTAGCTAAAAAGAATCAAGATGAGTTAGGCGTACCAGAAGCACAAGTTCACTTCTATCAAAAGAACGCCATAACCATTGATTATGAAAAGAAATATGATTTAATATTTAGCAACGCTACACTGCACTGGGTAACTGAGGCCAAAGAAATGTATGGCAAGCTCTTTAAAGCCCTTAAACCACAAGGCAAGCTTGCGGTACATCAAGGAGGATTCCGTAGTTATTACGGCTTACATAAAGTGGTACTGCAAGCAATTCACAACTTAAATTTTGATCGATATTTTGAAAATTGGGAATACCCTATTTATTATCCGACCAGTGATGAGATGGAGCATATGCTTTTAGAAATAGGTTATGAGCATGTTCGTGTTATCAGTCATGTTACAGATGGAAAAGAACATTCAAATCTTATTGATAATTTTAAAAATGCCAGCCTATTACCATATTTAAACAGGTTGCCGGATGTGGCTAGCAGAGATAATCTCACCACAGAATATTATGATTTGTGCACAAGTCAAGAAATTGATACATATACCCATCGTTTATATATTTTTGCGAAAAGAGGCGCATAATATGTCGATTATTTTTGTTGAGACTTTAGATAAAACGCCGTATGAAAAAGGTGTATGGGAAATACTATGTGAATGTGATCAAGAGTTTTTGCCACCTTTGTCATCAAGAGAGAGTTCAAGTCAGAGGACGTTAGGTGGATTAGAGGCGCCTAAAACCTTATTACCCTACCGCTACTTTGAGGTCATGAAAGCACAGAACTATATTATTACCTTGGATGAGTTCGGTGAAGTTACCGGTTTTATGACATTTATTCATAAATATGACTGTGAAGAATTAACGGATATAGGGATATCCAATTATATAACAACCATTTGTGTGAAAAAAGACCATAGAAATAAGGGTTTGCTTAAGCAAATGTATGGATATATGGAAAAGTCATTGCCATATCCATATAGACTACCCTATATGAGTACACGAACTTGGTCAACCAATGCCCATCATTTATCAACACTACATTATTTGGGATTTTATGAAGCTTATAGATTGGAAAATCACAGGGGTGAAGGCATCGATACCATCTATTTTTATAAAAAAGTAGATGATGAATAAATAAGGAGCTCTATATGACAGCGAAAACAGTCCTAATAACAGGTGCAAATTCAGGTATAGGTAAAGCGTCAGCTATTAAGTTTGCTAGGGAAGGTTATCAGGTTATCATGGCTTGCCGTAACCTAGATAAAGGGCGTCTGGTTCAGCGTTATATTATTGAAACGACGAAGAATAGCCATGTGGATTTATTAGAATTAGATCTTGCCTCATTGGAGGCCATCCGATGCTTTTGTAATGCCTACGAGAAGAAGTATGACCGATTGGATATACTGATTCACAATGCAGCTTATCTACAACATGGCGTAAAAGAATATCAGTTGAGTCAAGACCATATTGAATTATCCTTTGCCACCAATGCAGTCGGACCTTTTTTTCTAACTTATTTGTTAAAAGATAGGCTTAACAAATCTGATAATCCAAAAATACTGAATGCCTGCACAGTTAGCATAAGACACTACTTTGTAAAAAACAGAAAAATTGAGTTTGACAATCTGCAAGGAGAGTACAAAGAATCTAGGCCTTACAATACATATAGAAAGTATGGTGAGTCCAAAATGGCCCTACTTTTGTTAACATTTAAGATGTCAGAGGTATTGAACAAATATGGCATTAAAGTCAATGCAATCCAAATTCCGGCGATTAAGCTCTCGGGGGATACAAGAAGGCAGTTCAAATCTATATGGAGACTATCAGCCGAAATTCAAAATGCTTTTGGTGCAGAACCTGAAACCATAGCAAATATATATTTTGATATATGTACCTCCGAAGCTTTGAATACGGTGTCAGGCAAGCTCATTAATAATAAGTTAGAAGTCATGAAGCCATCCCATTACAC
>NZ_JCBCDA010000152.1:0-1875 GCF_059865615.1 Petrocella sp.
GTCTATCCTAGCAGTAGAGATCCTAAAACGACTTTTTATGTGAAAGAATCTGCCCTGCTAGATTATTCTACAGAGATAAAACAATAATCATCAAGATATGGGTACAAAAAATGAATAAAGAGGACAAGGCTATTTTTCAAGGAGAATTACAGCCGAACATAGGTTGGTTTATAAAATTATTAATGATTTAATAGTTGTGGCACAGTGCAGGTATCACTATTAAATAATTTGGGGTAGCTTTTTGAGGCTTTTTTCGGGACTGTTCAAAATTCTGTGTCAACCTGGTAAAATTTTAAACACCCAAGGATTAACACATGAAGATAGAAGTAGATGTAGAGCAGTTTGCTCGTGACATTAAGGCCGGTAAAGGTATTGGTGGCTCTGATGGAGCCTTGAGCTTTTTAATCAAGCAACTCACCGAAGCTGCATTAGCCGCAGAGATAGACTCCCACCTTGCCCAAGACCTCACTAGAAACAGAAAAAATGGCTACAGTTCAAAAACCATGAAAAGCAGTGATGGTGCTTTTGAGCTTGATGTGCCAAGAGACCGCAATGGTAGCTTTGAACCCCAACTTGTCAAGAAAAACCAAACCACTATGAGTGATGAGATCGAAAAAAAGATACTCTCTTTATATGCTCTGGGTAACAGCTATTCCCAAATAGCCAAACACATTGAAGATATCTACTGTGTAGGCTTCTCTAAAGGAGCCATAAGTGCCGTAACCGATAAAATCCTCCCCATGCTTCAAGAGTGGAGAGTAAGACCGCTAGAGGCGGTCTATCCCTTTATCTTCCTTGACGCCATTCATTATAAAGTCAAAGAGGAAGGCCATTATGTTTCAAAAGCCTTTTATACCGTGCTTGGTGTACGGGTGGATGGTAAAAAAGAGGTGCTTGGGTTGTATCTTAATGAAAGCGAAGGAGCCAAGTTTTGGTTACAAGTTCTAACCGATTTACAACACCGTGGAGTCAAGGATATTCTCATTGCCAGTGTAGATGGGCTGAAGGGATTTCCTGAAGCCATTAACGCTATCTTTCCTGATACACAAGTGCAGCTATGCATCGTGCACCAGATACGTAACTCTCTTAAATACGTAGGTTCTAATAACCAAAAACAATTTGCCAAAGAGCTCAAGGCTGTTTATCAAGCCTTTACCAAAGAAGAGGCTGCGCTTGAACTGGATAAGCTTGAGGAAAAATGGGGTACGAAGTATCCTATTGTCTTTCAATCGTGGAGAAAAAAGTGGGAGAATTTATCTGTTTATTTCCAGTTTCCCCAAGAGATTCGCAGGGTCATCTACACCACCAATATCATTGAATCAGTCCATCGCCAATTTAGAATGCTCACCAAGACTAAGGGAGCATTTCCTAATGATGAGAGTTTACTGAAGCTACTGTATATGGGGATTTTAAATGCACAACAAAAGTGGACAATGCCTGTCAGGAACTGGTCGCTCACCCTCTCTCAGCTTGCTATCCATTTCAATGGCAGACTAGATGAGGCTTTAGGTTTATGATACAATTTTAGGAATTATCGGTGCTGACACAGAATATTGAACGCTACCTTCAAAGAGTGATCAATTTTGGATACAAAATGAGTATCCAAATATAACAATTTCACCAAATAAATTAAGTGGTGAAATTTGTTTCCAAAGAACATACAACAATATTACTATACTTGATAGTTGTAATATAGAAATTTTTTTAAGTCATAATGAACAGTCAATACTTCCAAAAGTTAAATGTTTAGATAATAAAATCGAAAATATTGCCAAGTTTTTAAATTTAAAAATGGATCAGTTACATACTAATCCTGATGGTTCTTTTTGTTTAACGGTTTATCCAAAAGAAAAATCATTTTTTACAAATGGTCAA
>NZ_JCBCDA010000118.1:0-2176 GCF_059865615.1 Petrocella sp.
GTTTGACATGTATGTGACCATTTGAGACTTTTACTGTAACTGTCCGGCTAAAACGCTCACCGGTTTCTGCATCATCCATCTTTAAACCATAGGCTCTAATCAAATGCCCAACCATAGCTACATTCTTTTGTCCGACTAAAAATTGATCCGTCTCTTGGCTTGATTCTGCACCGCCTACTAGATTTACCTCTAATTGTTCTTTGCTACAACCTAGTTTTTTTAGGAAATAATTCACCATAAAGGGGACAATATCCGATGCAAAATAACCCGGCTTCATTTTATAAAGAGCCTGATTTCTAGTACTTGAATTCTGAGGAAGTACAATATGAGCCATTGCTGTATGTTTTGTATGGTTACAATGAATGATTAATGCAACACAAGATCCAAGGGCATGGGTGACAATGGTTTCGCTCGGATCGTTGGATATTATGATTTCACCAATACCTACATTTAACATATATCACCTCAAGTATTTCATCATATTGTGACCCATTAGATCTAAGGAAGTCTGCTTTGTTATGCCATTTAGTTCATAAGCCACCTTTGGCATACCATATACCACACTGGATGCTTCATCTTGACCTATGGTAATGGCGCCTTTTCTTTTCATGGCCGTTATCCCTTTTGCTCCATCGTACCCCATACCTGTGAGTAGAACACCCATCGCACGCTTACCTACTTGTTCTGCTATAGATAGGAATAAGACATCTACGGAAGGGCAATGTCCGCTGACTTTTTCACTAACATATACTTTCAAACTATAACCAGCTCCTCTTTTCTCGACTTGTATGTGCTGATCACCCGGCGCCAGATATACATGGTTTTTCTTAATGATGTCATTATCAACTGCCTCTTTGACCGTGAAATGGGTTTGATTGTTTAACCTTTCTGCAAACATGGCCGAGAAAACAGGTGGTATGTGTTGAACGATAACAATACCCGGCATATCACTAGGCAGTTGCTTTAATACCTTGAATATGGCTTCTGTACCCCCTGTGGATGCGCCAATCCCGATTAAGTCAAACTGTTTAATTTCTTGATGATCATTTTTTTCTACCACTATGGGCTTTTCATTGATTTTGACACTTGCTTTAGACGCTGCCTTTATTTTACCCACCAACTCAAGTATAAAATCTTGAACACTTTCGGGAGACTGGGCGCTTGGCTTAGATACAAACTCAACAGCGCCTGCCTTCATAGCATCAAAGACCTTGTTGCTAACGGCACTTACTACAATAATTGGTACAGGATATTGTGGCATTAGACGTCTAATAAATTCTATACCATTCATTTTGGGCATCTCTATATCGCAGGTGACCACATCCGGTTCAAACTCAAGGATTTTATCGGCTGCGTCATAAGGGTCTATAGCCGTTGCTACTACTATGATAGAAGGGTCTATTTGAATGCCCCTTGATAAAATTTCTCTAAAAACACGGCTGTCATCAACAATCAATACTTTTATAGCCATCCTTACTCATCCCCCTTTTACTTTTCTATAGACTGCTGGCTTAATATATTTAAACTTGGTGCTTTCTCTACTGATGGATTCTGAATGTCCTATAAACAAGTAGCCTCCAGGTTCTAAGATATCATATAGTTTGCTAATCAGTTGTGCTTTTGTCTCATGGTCAAAATAGATCATGACGTTGCGACAAAAAATGATATGAAACTTTTTTTTAAACGGAAAATAGGGTTCAAGCAAGTTGAATCTTCGATAAACAACTTCCTTCTTTAAGCTTTCCTTGACCTGAAATTGATGGTCATTAATTTTATTAAAATAATTTAGCAGCCATATTTTAGGCAGGGTACTTAGCTTTTCTTTTGAGTATATGCCCTTTTTCGCTTCTTCAAGGACACTTAAGGACAGATCCGTCGCCAGCAGTTTTTTATCCCATAAAAAGGCTTCATTCTTAAAGAAATCTGCAAGAAGTATGGCCAAGGTATACGGTTCTTCTCCCGAGGATGCTGCAGCACACCAAACCCGTAGGTCTTTGTTCTGTATGGACCTCTTCATATAAGGCAACACCTCTTGCATCAAATAATTAAAGTGCTCCGATTCGCGCATAAAATAGGTATGGTTGGTGGTGATTTTATCAATCAGACGACTCAGTTCCTTACCTTCTTTGTCGTTTTTAAGCAATTGATAATAAGCCATAAAACTATTTAAGTTATG
>NZ_JCBCDA010000129.1:0-27101 GCF_059865615.1 Petrocella sp.
TACTATTTTTATATATAAGGTTGGTTAAAGGGTCAAAACTAAGTTTCACTAAATTCACATACAATATATAGATTAGTTGATGCATTCATAACTATATATTGTATGCAAAAGTTCAACTATATAGTTTTGACACCTTAACCAAGATTTTATGTATAAAAATAAAAATTACCTATTTTAATTAAGATATGATAAAATGTTGATGTATAAAGCGTAAATGTATTCAAAGAATTGTTTTGAGGGACTTATTACAAGATAGAGAAGATGAGAGGGTTGACAAGAGATGAATGACATTGTTGTAAGTATAGTTTGCATTACTTATAATCAAGAAAAATACATATCGGAAGCCATAGAAAGCTTTTTGATGCAAAAAACGAATTTTAATTATGAGATTTTGATTCATGATGATGCTTCAAAAGATAAAACACCGGAGATTATCAAGAAATATGAAACACAGTATCCCAATATAATTCGCCCAGTTTATCAAAAAGAAAACCAATATTCAAAAGGTGTCCAGGTTCTAGACTTTTATCAGGACATGGCCAAAGGCAAATACATAGCTATTTGTGAAGGCGATGATTATTGGACAGATCCAGATAAGCTACAAAAGCAAGTGGATTATATGGAGAAGCATCAAGACTGTAGTGCGTGTGTGCATGCGGCTATTAAAGTTGATGCAAAAACCAACAAAAAAGTTGAAGAAGTACGACCAAGTAAAACAAGTAAAGATTATACAACGGAAATGATTATTATGGGTGGTGGTGGCCTATTTGCAACCAATTCTATTCTATATAGAAGAAAGTTCTCTAAGCGACCGGAATTTTACTTGAACTGCTATATTGGGGACTTTCCTTTGATTATATATTTTTCTATTTGTGGTAGAATTCATTATATGGAAACGTGTATGTCCGCTTATCGGATTAACGTTGAGAATTCATGGTCGGCCATCATATCAAAGTCATGTACCGATATAAGAAAGTTACATACGGATCGAATCGAGCGTATGCTAAAAGAAGTAGATGACTATACAAATAAAAAATATACAGAAGTGATTGACAAGAAAATCAAGAAAAACAGATTCGATTTACATGTTTTATGTGGTGACTATAAAGATGTCAAATCAGATAAGTTCAAGGATTTATATAAGGGCTTAAGCTTCAAAATTAAATTATATCTTTTTTTAAAACAGTATTCACCAAAGACTATAAAACTAATAAAATCATTAAAAAGGAAGAATGGATAATGGGTGAACAAATGAATAAAACCAGAGTGCTTTCTTCTTTGGTATGGAAATTATTAGAGCGAAGTGGAAGTCAAGGCGTACAATTTATTGTGCAAATCGTCTTAGCCCGGTTGCTATTACCGGAAGAATACGGTATTATCGCCATTGTCATGGTATTCATACTTCTTGCAAATGTATTTGTTCAAACTGGATTCAATACGGCACTCATACAAAAAAAAGAGGTTGATGAGGTTGATTTTTCATCTGTTTTTTATTTGAGTCTAGCGGTTTCGGCTGTTTTGTATGTCTTAATATTTTTCCTGGCACCAATAATAGCCGATTTTTATGACCAGCCGCTTCTGATTCCTGTTATTAGAGTCTTGTCAATCACGCTCTTTATTGGTGCACTTAACTCTATTCAAAATGCTTTTATTTCAAGACATATGCTGTTTAAAAGGTTGTTTATGAGCAGTATCGGTGCGGTCATTGTATCAGGCATCGTAGGGATTATTGCCGCATATAATGGGTTGGGTGTATGGGCATTGGTGGCACAGCACTTGACCAACCAGCTTACAATTGCCTTTATTCTTTGGTTTACCGTAAAATGGCGTCCTCACTTATTATTTTCTTTTAAAAGGGTTAAAGTTCTTTTTGATTATGCATCTAAACTAATAGCCTCGGCATTGATTGAAACAATTTATAGAGATTTGAGCACACTTATTATTGCGAGAATGTATACTCCAGCTATGTTAGGGTTTTGTAATAGAGGGAGACAGTTTCCTGAGCTTATTGTAACGAATATTAATGGATCTATACAATCGGTTATGCTGCCGGCGTTATCAGCCCATCAAGATGATAAAAAAAGAGTAAAAGAAATGATGAGAAGGGCTATTGTTTCAAGTTCATTTTTAGTATTTCCGATGATGATTGGCCTAGCGGTGGTTGCGGAGCCAATGGTCAAAGTGGTATTAACAGACAAATGGTTGCCAGCGGTGCCCTTCTTACAGATTGCGTGTTTTACACTTGCTATAATGCCTATTCACACTGCCAATCTACAGGCGATAAATGCTATGGGTAGAAGTGATATATTCTTAAGGCTTGAAGTTATTAAAAAAACCTATGGCCTAATTATTTTGGGGGTCAGTGTTTTTTTTGGTGTTTATGTTATAGCCTTAGGCCAAATGGTGAATAGTTTTATTTCTAGTTTTGTGAATGCTTATCCCAATAAAAAGCTATTGGATTATAGTTACAAGGAGCAGTTAATAGATATTATGCCGGCATCCTTTATTTCAGCTATTATGGGTGTTCTGGTTTATTCAATTAGTCTGCTAAGTATTTCGACTTGGCAGATTCTAGTCTTGCAAGTGATGGTAGGGATTGTGCTATATATAGGATTGGCGAAGTTATTCAAAATCGAGAGCTATACTTATTTGGTTACGACGATTAAGCAGTTGATTATAGATAGAAAATAATATGAATCAAATATAATGGGAAGTACACATAAATTAGAAAAAAGATAGACAGGGGGTTTGTGAAATGAAAAAAGCTTTGATGAATATGAATGTGAATTCGGTTGGTTTGATGCAACCATATTTTTTCCCTTATGTAGGGTATTATTCCATAATTGATAAAGTAGATGTTTTTGTTATTACAGATGAGGTTCAGTACATACGACATGGTTGGATGAATCGGAATCGTATACTTAACTGTAATAAAGAATTCACTTATATTAACATGACGGTAAAAAAAGCACCACAAAAGACAGCAATTAAAGATATTTGTATTAATAATGACCATCCCTGGAAACAAAAAATCAGAAAAGACTTGAAACGTTACAAAAATTTTGGACCTTATTATAAGGAGACTATGGAAGTGTTAGAAGCCTGTTTGGCTTTTGAAACAGACGCCTTAACCCACTTTCATGTCAATAGCATTAAACAGGTCATGGATTATGTGGGTATAAAGGGACGTATAGAGCTTCTGTCAGAGCTTGAAATTCAGTTGCCCAAGATAGAATCGCCGGATGACTGGGGGATGTATGTGACTTTGGCTCTAGGGGCTAATACATACTATAATGCGCCTGGTGGCATGACTTTCTATGATTCAAAGAAGTACAAAGAAAATGGGGTAGATTTATTATTTCTAAAGAATAAGCTTGCACCATACAATCAAGGAAGAGATTATTTTATTCCGGGTATGTCAATAATTGATCTTATGATGTTCTTAAGCCCGGAAGAAATTCTGGATCAAGTGAAGAATTATGAAGTATATAAAAATTTACCAGAATAAGGAAGTATACTATACAGCATTATATTACTGTATTTTATCAAGGTCTTCATGTAGGCATCGTTAATGATGACGGTAAGAATATTTCATGTTAGAATGGTAAAAAAGGGCTCATAGACTCATAAGATAGCCAAACAGATTACTTAAATTAGTTCTATGAGCTTATAGAGGGAGATCATCATGAAAAACAATTTTTTGATAACAGGTGCAGGTGGGTTTATTGGTTTTCATTTGTGCCAATATTTATTAAGCAGTGGAGAACGAATTGTTGGCATTGATAATATGAATGATTATTACGATGTTTCATTGAAAGAAAAACGTATTGAGATTTTAAAGGCGTATGATAATTTTATTTTTTTAAAGATGGATATCAAAGACAAGACATCTATTGATCAGCTTTTTGAAGCGGAAGGTTTTGATTATGTAATTAATCTGGCGGCCCAAGCAGGGGTAAGGTATTCCATTGAAAATCCTTATGCTTATATTGATTCTAATATCATTGGTTTTATAAATATTCTCGAAGCCTGTCGCCACAATCCGGTTAAGCATCTCTTATATGCATCTTCAAGTTCTGTGTATGGTGGTAATTCCTTGGTCCCTTTTTCTACTGAACATATGGTGGATCATCCAGTAAGCCTATATGCAGCAACCAAAAAATCCAATGAACTTATGGCCCATACATACAGCCACTTATATGCAATTCCGACAAGCGGGCTAAGATTTTTTACTGTATATGGTCCTTGGGGAAGACCGGATATGGCTTATTATTCATTTACAAAGGCCATAACAGAGAATAAAAAGATTAAGGTGTTCAATCATGGTAAGATGGAAAGAGACTTTACCTATGTGGATGATATTGTTGAGGCGATTTCCAAGCTGATTCATCATATACCACAAAGCTATAGTGAGGTGGGTCTTGACAAAACAATACCTTATGAAATATATAATATAGGAAACAATTCACCTGTTACACTAGAACACTTTATAAAGACGATAGAAGATAAGTTAGGTATGTCAGCTTTGAAAGAGTATGTTGATATGCAACCGGGAGATGTTCTTAAAACATTTGCTGATGTAAGCAAATTAGAAGAGGCGATTGGATTCAAGCCCACGACCTCTTTAGAAGATGGTATCGGGAAATTTATAGATTGGTATAGGTTGTATTATAAAATATAGTACTTTCCTATTTTTTGAAAAAGTTCTATCATGGCTTTTTCTAATCGTTACACGCACTGGATAATTAATTCTAATATATTTATGTTATTGTTGCTTTACGTTTTTGAAAGAAGGGTAACTATGCTAGTTAAGTTAATAAGAAAACTACTTTTTTTGGCAGATATCATTACAATAAACTTGATTTTTGTGTTTGTCATTTATCTTCATTATGAAGGGAATATGCCACAAGGCGCATTAGAAGTGTATGCACGTAGTTTTATATTAATAACTGTGGTAAAAATCTTTATTTATAAATACTTTGGTCTATACGATAGTATATGGGAGTATGCTTCGATTGAAGAGTTAATGAAAGTCATCGGTGCCGTTTTTATCGGTAACGTACTAAGTATGATCTACCTGATGAGTATTGAATTTAATGTATATTTTGGTATATATTTAAGTGCTTTTATTTTTGAAGTTGTTGTGGTTGGAGGCAACCGATTTGGTTACAGGGTTTATAGAAGAATCCTCCGACAACAACCATTAACAAAACAAGTGGAAATCAAAAGAACTTTGATTATCGGAAGTGGTGCTACGGCTTCTCTTATCGCTACAGAAATCAAAAACCATAAAACGACTTATGGCGTGGTTGTTGGGTTTATTGATGATAATCCTGATAAATATGGAAAAAGCATTGCAGGAACGAAAATTATCGGAAATAGATATGATATATTTAGTGTGGCGAATAAGTATTTTGTTACCGAAATTATTGTAGCAACACCAACGCTTAACAAGACAGACATGAAAGCAATTCTTGAAGAATGTAAGCGCACCTCAGCCAAAGTAAGAATCATGCCGGGTGTTAGAGAAATGATTGATGGACAAGTTTCCATGAGTAAGATTCGTGACATAGAGATTGAAGATTTATTAGGTCGTGATGAGGTCAATCTTAATGTTAAACAAATCGCATCTTATATTGAAGGACAGGTTATCATGGTTACTGGTGGTGGTGGATCCATAGGATCTGAACTATGTAGACAGATTGCCAAATTCAATCCCCAAAAATTAATTATATTAGACATTTACGAAAATAATGCTTATGATATTCAAAATGAAATCTTAAGCACTTATAAAAAGTCTATTAATCTGGATGTGATAATAGCGTCTGTCAGAGACCGTGAGGCGATTTTTCAGATTGTTAAAGAACATCGTCCTGATGTTATTTTTCATGCAGCTGCACACAAGCATGTACCTCTGATGGAAAGATCTCCTAAAGAAGCAATAAAAAACAATGTTCTTGGAACTCAGAATATGGCAGAAGCTGCGGATAAATATGGTGTCAAGAAGTTCGTTATGATCTCAACGGACAAAGCTGTGAATCCAACAAATATAATGGGTGCAAGTAAACGTATATGTGAAATGATTATTCAAGGACTTGCAAAGCAGTCTAAAACAAATTTTAATGCAGTTCGATTCGGTAATGTACTTGGTAGCAATGGATCAGTTATTCCACTCTTTAAAAAACAAATCAAAGAGGGGGGACCACTTACAGTAACCCATAAAGAAATCATTAGATATTTCATGACCATTCCTGAGGCAACGCAATTGGTTATTCAAGCAGGCGCATTGGCCAGTGGTGGTGAGATATTTATACTGGATATGGGTGAGCCTGTGAAAATATATGATTTGGCATATGATATCATTAAGCTATCCGGTTTCAAGCCGAATGAGGATATCATGATAGAGATTACAGGGCTTAGACCGGGAGAAAAATTATATGAAGAATTATTAATGGCAGATGAAGAGCTTCAAAGCACAGAATTTGATAAGATTTATATTGGACAGCCAGCAGAACTGGAATATCAGGTATTAAAAAAATCCATTGATTTTCTAGCTGATTTGGTTAATAATGGTTCAAACGATGATATACGTGAGTTGGTAAAGTACATCGTGCCAACTTATAAGGACAATAAATTGGTTAATTCTGAGAAAATGGATGCTGTTGAATTGGTCACATCTTTAGAGGAAAACAATGTACAATAATAAACATAATCGGAGGTTTTTGTGAATACTATATCTAAGAGAGTTATTCCTTTTTCACCACCGGATTTTGGTGAAACGGAGATCGAAGCAGTTATTAAGACCTTAAGATCCGGTTGGATTACAACAGGACCCATAACAAAAGAGTTTGAAAAAAAAATAGCAGAATATATTGGTGTCGAGAAAGCAGTATGTTTGAGTTCGGCAACGTCAGCAATGGAACTTGTTTTGAGAATACTAGGTGTTGAGCCGGGCGATGAGGTTATCACATCTTCTTATACATTTACGGCAAGTGCATCGGTGATTACCCATGTGGGTGCTAAAGTTGTTTTGGTTGATACCCAAAAGGATTCCTATGAAATGGATTACAACTTATTATCAGAAGCGATTACTGAGAAAACAAAGGTGATTATACCTGTTGATTTTGCAGGTGTTATTTGTGATTATAATAAAATATACGAAATTATTAATAAGCAAAAATCAAAATTCATGCCAAGTAATGATATACAAAAAGGATTTGGTCGGGTTATTGTTATGTCAGATTCTGCTCATGCTTTTGGTGCAAAGAGAGATGGCTTTAATTGTGGCCAGTTGGCTGATTTTTCTTGTTTTTCATTTCATGCTGTAAAAAACCTAACAACAGCTGAAGGTGGCGCGGTTGTATGGCGTAATCACGACCATATTAATCATGAATGGTTATATAATCAATTTATGTTGTATAGCTTACATGGTCAGTCCAAAGATGCACTAGCGAAGAATCAATTAGGATCCTGGGAATATGATATTATTTTTCCGGCCTATAAATGCAATATGACTGATATTATGGCAAGTATTGGAATTGCTCAGCTAAAACGTTATGATGAGCTATTAAAGAGAAGACATAAAGTCATATCCATGTATAATCAAGGGTTTAAGGACCTTGGTATTAAGACCTTATCACACACGGGTGAGGGTTTTTCCTCATCGGGTCATTTATACCCTATTAGAATCAATAATTACAGTGAGGATGACCGTAACAAAGTTATAGTTCGATTGGGAGAAATGGGTGTAGCCAGTAACGTACATTTTAAACCCTTGCCACTTCTAACAGCATATAAAAATCTTGGGTTTAATATCGAATCTTTCCCTAATGCATATGATATGTATAAAAATGAAGTTACATTACCTTTACATACACTTTTGTCGGATGAAGATGTAAGGTATGTTATTGAGTGTCTTAGGAAGGCGATTTAGAACCGAATAAATGGAGGTGGCAACCAATGAAAGTGTCAAAATGGGAATCGTTGCCAAAAAGCATGCGTACGATAGAAGTGAAACAATATTATAATATTGTCTATCAAAAAAGGGCATATTTATTCATCAAAAGATTGATGGATATGATTTTTTCTTTTTTACTCATCATACTTTTGTTACCATTGTTTGCTTTGGTTGGCATACTTATCAAATTAGATTCTACCGGTCCAATAATGTTTAAACAAATTAGAGTTACTCAATACGGTAAGCTTTTTAGAATTCTTAAATTCAGAACGATGGTTCATCGTGCGGAAACAATGGGTTCCCAAGTAACTGTGACGGATGACCCAAGAATTACAAAGATCGGTAAAGTATTAAGAAAATATAGAATTGATGAAATGCCACAATTATTTAATATTATTATGGGCGATATGACTTTGGTTGGAACGCGACCTGAAGTGCCCAAATATGTGGTTCGTTATACACCGACGATGAGAGCGACTTTGCTTTTGCCGGCTGGGGTAACATCTTTAGCAAGTATTGCTTATAAAGACGAAGAAAAATTATTGAGTAAAACCAATAATCCTGATAAAACATATCTACAAGTTGTTTTACCAAATAAAATGAGGTACAATTTAGAAGCAATTATGAATTTGAGTTTGATGAATGATATGAAGATTATCTATAAAACAATAATAGCGGTGATAAAAAGAGATTAACAATAATAACTAGATGAGGGACTATGGAAAAGTATAATAAAGAATTAGTGAAAAAAGGTATCATTGTATCAGTGGTAATGCCTGTTTATAATGAAGAACTTTATATAGAGACTTGTATCAAATCCTTACTTAGTCAGGATTATAATAAGCGTCATATGGAGTGGATATTCGTAGATGGTGAATCAAGTGATGCCACAGTAAGTATAATAAAAAAGTTTCAATTGGATAATCCCAATCTCATAAAAGTATATAACAACCCTAAGAAAACTGTGCCCTATGCTATGAATATTGGCATTGGTCATGCAGTTGGAAAATACATTATAAGACTAGATGCTCATAGTATGTATCATAGTGATTATATATCAAAATGTGTTCATTATCTGGAAACCACAGATGCTGACAATGTTGGTGGTGTAGCAAAAACCATTGGAAAAGGCTTTGTTGGTCATGGAATTGCACTAATGCTGTCTTCAAAGTTTGGAGTAGGTAACTCTGAGTTTAGAACGGGTGGAACAAGTGGCTATGTTGATACTGTTCCATTTGGAGCGTTTAGGAGAGCGGTTTTTGATCAGTATGGTATGTACAATGAGCACCTAACTAGAAATCAAGATAATGAGATGAATTACAGAATTCGAAAGAATGGAGGAAAAATTTTCCTTTCAGATGAAATCAAACTATCCTATTATTGTAGGGATACCATAAAAGGTATATCAGATATGGCATTAAAAAATGGAAAGTGGAATGTTATTACAATGAAGTTATGTCCAGGTTCTATGGGTGTTAGACATTTTATTCCACTTCTATTCTTGAGTTCTCTAATTATTATGCCCATACTATCTCTGATGATGCCTTTTTTGGGTTATTTATTTGCCTTTGAAGTAGGTTTATACTTACTTTTGGATCTGCTATTCTCATTCAAAGCTAAAGATCATATCAAATATGTACCCTTGCTTTTGATCCTTTTTCCAATATTTCATATTACTTATGGAATAGGTTCAATACAAGGTATATTTGAAATATTTAAAAATAAAAGATGAGGTGATGTTATGAAACTGTATGATGATCTAATGAACAAAAAAGCTAAAATATCAGTGATTGGACTGGGTTATGTAGGTATGCCAATTGCAGTAGCATTTGCGAGGAAGACGGATGTTATTGGTTATGACTTAAACAAGATGAAAATAGATGCTTATCTAAGTGGTGTCGATCCAACAAAGGAAGTTGGAGATGAAGTCATTAAAAACACAAGGGTAATGTTTACTACAGATGAAAACAGGCTTAAAGAGGCCAAGTTTCATATAATTGCAGTGCCTACACCAATTAATACGGACAAGACACCGGATTTATCACCTGTAGAAGGAGCAAGTCAGATCCTAGGACGGAACCTTTCAAAAGGTTCAATTGTAGTATATGAATCGACGGTATATCCTGGGGTTACAGAAGATATATGTGTTCCTATTCTTGAGGAAGCGTCAGGTTTGAAGTGCGGTATAGACTTTAAAATAGGTTATTCGCCTGAACGTATCAACCCAGGGGATAAAATCAATACACTTGAGAATATAATCAAGATTGTATCAGGCATGGATCAAGAAACAACGGATATAATTGCTAAGGTATATGAGTTGGTTATTGAAGCGGGGGTTCATAAGGCAGGCTCTATCAAAGTAGCAGAGGCCGCTAAAGTTGTAGAAAATAGTCAAAGAGATATTAATATTGCCTTTATGAATGAGTTGGCAATGGTTTTTGATAAGATGAATATTGATACAAAAGAAGTCATTGAAGCGATGAATACTAAGTGGAATGCGCTTGGGTTTTCACCAGGTCTTGTAGGTGGACATTGCATCGGCGTGGATCCTTATTATTTTGTTTATGAAGCAGAGAGATTAGGCTATCATAGCCAAATTGTTTTGGCTGGCAGAAAAATAAATGATGGCATGGGTGCTTTTGTTACGGACGCTATTATCAAAAAGTTAATATTGTCAAACAAAAAAGTTAAAGAAGCCAAGGTAGCAATTTTAGGCGTTACCTTTAAAGAAAATTGTCCAGATACAAGAAATTCCAAGGTTGTTGACATTATTGAACAGCTACAATCGTATGGTATAGAGCCCATAATAGTTGATCCAATTGCAGACGAGGTTGAAGCGAAAGAACATTATGGGATTAATCTGGTGAAGCTTGAGGATGTAAATGACCTTGATTGTATTGTACTGGCAGTAGCACATACAGAGCTTAGATCCATGACAATTGATGAGTTTGATGGTATGTATCGAGATATGCCAAAGGATGAAAAAGTCATGATTGATATAAAAAGTGTTTTTGATTTGGCTGAATTAGAAGCATCAGGTTATACATATTGGCGTTTATAGAGATAAAGTAGAGGTGTTTTATGTATAAAGTTGGGATTTGCGGTCATTTTGGAAAAGACAAAGAGTTTCTGGATGGTCAGACAATCAAAACCAAGACATTGGCAAAAGTATTAATCCATACATATGGTGAAGATCAAGTGAAATTGATTGACACTTATGGATGGAAGAAAAAGATGATTCATCTAGTAATCGAATGCATACGACTGGTAAAAGAGTGCGATAATGTGATTATTTTACCTGCTCATAATGGTGTTAAGATTTTTGTGCCCTTGTTTGATAACATCAATATATTTTATAAGAAGAAGCTACATTATTCAGTAATAGGTGGATGGTTACCTCAGTTAATTCAGAAAAATCCAAAGCTTATTAAAAAGCTTAATAGATTCTATAGCATCCAGGTTGAAACAGATGTAATGGTTAAGGAATTGACTGGGATTGGCATGCGACATGTATACAAAGTACCAAACTTTAAAATCCTTACAATACTAAATGAAAATGAGTTGATATTTCAAATAGAGCCACCTTACCATTTATGTATGTTTTCAAGAATTACACCCTTAAAAGGTATTAAAAATGCAATAAAAACGGTCCATGAGATTAACAAAAAATTCGGTAAGCTTATATATAAACTTGATATTTATGGTTGGATTGATGATGATTATTTAGAGCGATTTAATGAATATATGAAGACTTATGGGAACGAGGTTTCATACGAAGGTTGTGTTACTTCAACGAAAAGTGTTGAAGTGATCAAAAAATATCACCTCTTATTGTTTCCAACAGAGTTTAGGACAGAAGGTATTCCAGGTACTATTATTGACGCCTATTATGCAGGTGTCCCCGTGGTAGCCTCAAAATGGAAGTCGGCAACTGAAATCATCATCCATAATGAAACCGGTATTCTCTATGATTTTGATGATGTTGAGGGTTTGAAAAAGAGCTTATTGCTATTAAAAGACCAGCCTGATTTGGTCCATAGAATGAAATATGCTTGTCTAAAACAGGCCAAAAATTATTCACCAGAATATGTAACATCTATTATAAAGCGCTATCTATAAGTAAAAGCACATTCGGTCCTAGGTGTGTTTAATAATAGAATTTTGCTAAGTATGAGGAGGACAATATGGAAAAGAGATTAAAAATATTACAGTTTGTGCCTAAGCTCGAATTGGCCGGCGCAGAAATAATGATAGAAAACCTGGCAAAACAACTTAAAAAAGATGGTTATGATGTTAAGGTCGTTAGCTTATATAATTATCAGTCTGCTATAACCAAGAGGCTTGAGGCAGAGGGCATACAAGTCCTATATATGAATAAGAAACCAAAGTTTGACTTGAAATTATTTATAAGCTTATTTAAGTTGATTAAAAAAGAAAAGCCGGATGTTGTTCATACACATTTATATATTTTGCCGTATGTTATGCCTATTGCCCAATTATTAGGCGTAAATAAAAGAGTTCATACAATTCATAATATTGCTACAAAAGAAAATGGGTTAATGATTAGAAAAGTTAACAAGTTTTTTTACCATGTATGTAAGGTTGTACCGGTATCTATTAGTCCTATGGTCAAGGATACAATTATTAAAGAGTATGGTTTGAAAGATGAAGTGGTACCAATGATTTATAATGGAATCCAACTAGAAAGGTGCAAACCCAAAACCAACTATGATATCAGAGATTCAAAAGTATCTCTTTTGCATATAGGTAGATTTTGTGAGCAGAAGAATCATAAAGGATTAATCGAAGGCTTCCGTATACTTAGGGAATCTAATAAGAACATAGAGCTTAAACTAATGGGCTCAGGAGATTATGAAGAAGATATTAAGAAGTTGGTTAAGTCCTATCATTTAGAAGATTGTGTTGAATTCCTTGGACTTAAGTCAAATGTATATAAGTATATCCATGAAGCAGATATTTTTGTGCTTCCATCTTTATGGGAAGGCATGCCAATTACATTGATTGAGGCAATGGCAACAGGAATGCCTATCGTTGCTACAGATGTTGGTGGTATTTCAGATATGATTACGCATGATGAATCAGGGATTGTGGTAAAAATACAGGTTGAAGACTTTGTAGAAGCACTTGAACGTCTCATAAGAGATAAGGCATTGAGGATGAAGCTTGGGAAGAATGCTTTGAAGAAATCTGTATGTTTTGATGCCATCCAAATGGCAAAGGGTTACGAAACTATTTATAATAATTAGGTACGAGGTATAGGGAGTAAGCTATGAGGATTTTATTTGTTGTTCCGGGCATGGGTTATGGTGGTGCTGAAAGGGTGATTTCTATTCTATCTAATGCATTTGTTACCAATGGTAATCCTGTTAAAATCATTAGTTTTGACAAAGAAGGCATAAGGGCATACCATCTCCATGAGAAGGTTGAACTATCCAAAGTGGGGAATATGAATACCAAGAGTCTGAAAGGTGTTATAAGTTTCTTAAATGATTTGAGAAATAAGATTAAGGCATACAATCCAGATGTTGTTATATCCTTCATTAATGATGTGTGTGCCATTACAGCACTTGCCAATATTGGATTAAAATACCCACTTATCTATTCCGAGAGAAACGATCCAAGGTTTATGAATAACTCGCTTAAAGAAAAATGCTATAGTATTCTTGTAAAAAGCCTGACAGATGGTTTTGTCTTTCAAACCAATGGCGCAAAAAACTTATACTCAAAAAAGGTCCGCGATCGTTCAGTTGTCATTCTTAACCCTATACAAACTGATGCTTTTCCAAAAAGTTGGCAAGGTGAACGTGATAAGGTAATTGTTTCCGTTGGTAGATTGCACTCTCAGAAGAACCAGAAACTTTTAATAAAGGCATTCTCAAATATAGCTGATACTTATCCAGATTATATTATGAAGATCTATGGTGATGGTCCACTTAAAGAGGATTTAAGCAATCGGATTCATGAACTGGGTTTGTCAGAACGTGTTTTTTTAGAAGGCAATGTTGAAAATATCTTAGAAAGAATTATTTCTGCAGAAATATTTGCTTATAGCTCCAATTATGAAGGGCTTCCTAATGCACTTATAGAAGCCATGGTTCTTGGGGTACCTTGTATATCTACAGATTGTTCGCCAGGGGGGGCGGCTATGCTGATAGACAATAAAAAAAATGGATTGTTGGTGCCGATTGAAGATGAGTTGGCCTTAACCAATGGCTTGCTCTACTTGTTAAGGAATAAAGAGGCTGCCTCTAGAATGGGTGCGTGTGCTAGGGGCCTTGTTAATGAAGTCAATGTAGACCACATTGCTAAAGAATGGCAATCTTTTATTCGATGGATTATAGATGAGAAAAGGAATAAAAACTAATGGGTATAACCTTAGCTTCAAATGATGAAAATAATATTATGGGTTTTTTGAAGATTAGCTTATTTTTTTTAGTACTTATAGGCTTGAATCCGGATTTAAACAATATACGGGTTTTATGGTGGGGCGTAGTTTTTTTTGCCATACTCAATATGTTGATCGTAATTATTAAAAAAGACTTAGCTGTGGTCAACCAATTTTTTATATGGATGCTTGCTTTTTTCTTTTGGGGTACTTTGTCCTATTTCTGGTCTCTTTATTTTGCCTTAACCTTTGAAATATTAAAAACATTATTAATCAATTTAGTGGTTTTTTGGTTAATGTCATGTGTTATTGTTACTGAGGTTGACATATATTCATTGTTTAAAATTGTAGTTTATGCAACGACGCTAAATGGTATTTATATACTTTATAAGATTGATGTTGGTTTACTAGGGATAACTCAAATTGGTGCCGATTTGCTTGGAGAAAAGTGG
The DNA here is from genome assembly GCF_059865615.1 of Petrocella sp. Taxonomy (NCBI): domain Bacteria; kingdom Bacillati; phylum Bacillota; class Clostridia; order Lachnospirales; family Vallitaleaceae; genus Petrocella; species Petrocella sp. The sequence continues at coordinate 14,816 of NZ_JCBCDA010000129.1, forward strand.
AATGGTAATACCATTGGAATTATGATGGCTTTTGGTGTATTGATATCATTACTTCTCATAAGAAAAGAGGAAGTCCGACTTAAAAAAGCAAGATATATTATTATAATTGCTATATCAACATTAATTGTTATTCTTACAGGATCAAGAAAAGCTTTGTTTTTTGTAGCTTTTGGCTACATTTCTTTTACAGGTCTAAGCAGTAGAAGTAATCGAATTTTGTTGATGACTAAGATTATAATTATGCTGGCTTTAGGCTATCAGCTGATAATGAACATCCCGCTATTTTATAGTATTTTGGGCGTTCGTTTAGAAGGCTTATTTTCCATTGTTACAGGCCTTGGCTCAGTTGATAGCAGCACTGAGCTTAGAATTGAATACATTGATTATGGTCTATCCTGGTTTATGAATAAACCCATTTTTGGATATGGACTGGATAACTATAGGGTACTATTATATCGTACCATAGGAAAGGGTACTTATTCTCATAACAATTACATCGAGTTATTGGTTGGAGTGGGTGTGATTGGAACAATCATTTATTATTATGCATTTGCTTATGTTTTGGTAAACGCTATGAAATTACTAAAAGCTTCAAAAGAACCTATGACCTATTTAATTGTGGTTATTATGGTCGCTATCTTAATATCCCAGTATGGGTTTGTAACCTATTATGACTTTATGGTTAACTTGATCATATGTATTAGCTTTATAGTTGTAAGAACTAAGTTGAAAGAAGATAAAGCATTAAGTGTAAAATAAGCTTGAAGATATTCGTAGAAGTGGAGAAAGACATGTTATGAGTAGTAAAAAAAGGGTTATAGAGAACTCAGTTTTATATACATTGAGTTCGCTGTTATTAAAATCAGCAGGGTTTTTATTGTTGCCAATATATACAAGGTTTTTAACACCTACAGATTATGGTATAACCAATTTGGCTTCAAGCTTTACCCAAGTGGCAACATATGTAATTGCATTTTCATTATATTCAGCACTGGTTAGATTCTACACAGATTACAGTGTGAAACGGGAAATCTTAAAGAGATTCTATGGATCGATTATCAGTTTTATTGGTCTCATGTGTATAGCTTCATTTATCCTAATGGTTGTTTTACGAGATTTTATAAACCGTTTGTTTTTTGATAATCTTACCTTTTATCCGATTGTACTTGTGACGTTTGTTATGGTTGTTTTTATTACACTGCATTCTACTCATGAAAGTATTTTGCAAGGTATGCAGCAAGGCAAAAAACTAACCGCAATTAACATCATTTTTTTTGTATTACAAGTTTTATTGAACTTGTTATTAATAGGCGTTTTTAGATTAGGGGCATTAGGCGTTCTTTTATCTACTATGATTCTCAACATTGCATATTTCTTTTTTATGATTTATGATTTGAAAAAGAATAACCTTATAACCTTTTGCTTAGATAAAGAGATTCTAAAAGAAGCCTTGTCTTATTCGATTCCTATAATGCCGCACAATCTTTCTACGAGTGTTGCAGGTTTAGCTTCTCGTGTTTTCATTAATAACAGTGGGTCTTTATATTCTGTTGGTCTATATAGTATAGCTATGCAATTTGGATTATTGATTGACCTTGTTCAAAGTTCTGTAAATAAAGCCTTTGCACCCTGGTTTTATGATGTCATGAACAAAGGTGAACATGAAAAACATCCAGAGATCAATGAGTTATCTCATGTTTTATTAACACTCTATTCTATATTATATATGCTTATTGGTTTGTTCTCCCAAGAAGCCATATTCATTATGACCAATGAAAGCTATTTGATGGCTTGGACAGTCATACCGATTCTTGTGATAGCCTTCTCAATTAAGTCGATATATTATTTCTATATTAATCTTATGTTCTATTATAAAGAGGCAACTAAAAAAATATTTATAGCTACGTTAATCGGAAGTTTTATGGATATTTTTCTTTCATTTATTCTTATACCACTTTATGGTATGTATGGTGCTGCAATTGCTTTCTTGATAGCAAAAGCAATCATAGTAATTATTGTACTTATTTTCAGTAGAAAATATAATACAGTAGGGTATAAGATTGTAAGTATGCTGAAGGTTATACTGGTTAGTTTGATTTTCATGGGTATTGGTTTGTATTTTAGCTTGACAAAATACATGGTTGAGTTTAGTTGGCTCAATGTATTTTATAAATTCATTATTCTCTTCATATACCTAGCCTATATTTATATAATTAACCATAAAGTTATTAAAGTCATGTTTATAAGCTTAAAGGAAATGGTGAACCTAAAAAGGAATAAAAATAATGAGCAATAGAATTGTTTTGGTGAAGTGACTATATGCTTACAATGCCTATAAGATTGAATTACAAAAATATACATGCTATAATCTGACTATATTTTGAATCTAAAGCGTGAGGAAATTATATGAAAAAAAGTGTAATCATTATTGCAATCATCATCATTATATTAATCAATGGATTTTTAAAAGTGGTGTTACCTATAAAAAGTGATCAAGCTGAATTGGTTGATGAACCCATAGGAGTATCAGAAATAATAAAAGAACCTCTTAAGAAAAATATAATACCAGCTAACAGTTTGTACGTTGAAGCATTTGGCGCAATTGGCGATGGTATAGTAGATGATACAGATGCGATTCAAGAGGCTATAGACGAAGCAATTAACTTGGATAGACCTTTGGTTTTTGAAGAAGATAAGATCTATAAAATATCAGAAACGCTTATAATGAAGGGTAATCTCCATATAAGTGGCTATGGATCTATATTATATATGCCATCACAAAGATGGTTGGTTAATATGATGATTACAGAGGAAAAAGAAGTTGTTGAAAACGTAACAATTGAAGGACTATCATTTATGTCTAAAAATGACAGAAAGGGAACTGACTATGCTGAAGGTAGCTTGACAAGCAATGTTACAGCATTACACTTTATTGGAATCAATAACTTAAAGATTAAAGATGTATATATATATGAGATGAATGTAGGCATCAAGTTTGGAGCATCCAGCAACAATCAAATGAATGAGAATATAACCATTGACAATACGCATATATATAGATCATTGACACCTTTATTAATGAACACAACCAGGGATTTTACAATGACAAAAGGTACCCTTGATGCAAGTGCGGGAGCGAGTCGATTCCTTCATTGTGTGTATATAGATATGAATACAAGTAATATTACTTTCAATGAAGTGTTATTTGAGAACTCACCTGGAGCAGGGGTGCATATATATAATGGGTATAAGGATACGAGCCCAGCAACTAACATTAACATAATTGATAGTCGTGTTGAAGATTCGAGAGTTGGTATTATCATTTTTAGTGGTGCAAATAATATAAGCGTTTCAAATGTGGAAATAACAAGGGTGGATTTGGCATTTAGTGTTGATCATGCAGTTAATGTAAATATAAATAATGTAATAATCACGGAAGCAACAGCCTTGACCGATGTGCCTAAAGGTGCATTTAGAATCAAAAATATGTATCAATCAAGTATTAAGAATGTCACTGTTGACGGCTATGGTATGGAAGGCGTATTAATTAGTATTTATGAAAATCTTGTGGATTTATTAATTTCAGATATGAACGTAAAAAATATTAATGACTTGTATCTGTTTCAAGCGGACAAGAGTTCAAATGTTGAAAATCTAGTAGTAGAGCATTCAGCCTTTGAATTTAGCAAGGTTTCAACGGAAAAAATGAGATTTAGAGGTGCAGGCTCAACAGCATTGTTCTACAATAATACTTTTATCAATACAAATGGTGTATATCCAAGTTTAATTAATAATGATATCAATACGAGCATATCCTTAATAAAAAATAAGTATAGTGGGTTCACAAATCTCGTAAGTACGACGGACGCTTCGATTTTGGAGGACAATACTGATCTGAATAAAGAATGACAATAATCATGTAAGAGGAGCTAAACATGAAAAAATACTATCAAGAAATAGGTCTAAAAGACTTATTGATTACAATGATAAATAAATGGTGGATCATAGCTTTTTTTATAATCTTTTCTATTGGGATTACCTATTGGGCAAATCTAACATATTTTGTACCCTTATATAGCGCCCAATCTACGCTGTTTTTTGGGAATGATCCAAGTGATGAAGAGAATATGAGTTTAAATGATTTTAGAATTGGCTTGGAGTTGATTAATGACTATAGAGAATTGATACAGAGTCGGTTCGTTATAGAAAAAGTATTTAAGCGTCTGAATTATGATATGAATCTTCTTGAAGTTAGAGAGAATCTGACAATAAATTCTGTTAAAGGGACAAGATTCATGTACATAACCTATACAGACACTTCACCGGAAAAAGCGATGCGTGTAGCCAACGAACTTTCAAATGAACTCATAGTAGATGCAGAAGAAATGGTTGGTTTCAACAAAATAACAATTTATGATTATGCTCAAAAACCAACGCAACCTATTAATGCTAGTTTACCAATAGATTTAATTATTGCAGCTCTGGCGGGTGGGATGGCTGGCGTCTTTATTATATTTATCATGATGTTTTTTGACACAAGATTAAAAACGGAACAAGACGTAGAAAATATTTTTGGATTACCTATTATTGGGAATATACCAATAGAGCATGGCAAAAAAGCAAAAGAACGTATCTAATCTCCTTTCAATAGGATTCTTAATTTGGAAAATGTATTTGTATTTGAAATTATCTATGAAGGGAATAATGCAATGAAAAATACTAACTTAGTCACATTAAATGAACCAGCTTCTTTTATTTCTGAAAGTTATAAAATGCTTAGAACAAATCTGAACTTTTTCATAAGAGATAAACCTAATCAAGTGGTGTTGTTTACAAGCAGCACAAAGTTAAAAGGTAAATCAACGACACTTGCTAATATAGCTATAAGCTTTGCTCAAGAAGGAAAAAAGGTACTTATTTTAGAGTGTGATTTGCGATGCTCCCAAATGTATAAGTTGATGAATATACAAGAATCACCAGGGACTGCGGAGGTCTTATATGATTTTTTTAAGATAAGCGAAGTGATACAGAAAGTATCAGGTATTGATAATCTAGATGTTATTACATCGGGTCAACGTCCTGAAACACCTTACGATTTTCTAGGGTCAAGTAAAATTGAAAGTATCATTCTTGAACTAAGATCAATATATGATATTATACTGATGGATGCACCACCACTCCTAAACGTTGCGGATACAATGGTGCTGTCTAAGTATGTTGACGGTATTGTTCTGGTCCTTGCATTAAATGATAGTAAAATAGAAGAGGCTCTTAAAGCAAAAAAAGAATTGGATAAAGTTAAAGAGAAAGTATTGGGTCTTATATTAACTAAGGTTACAAAAAAGAAAAAACTTAACAAGCTCTAAGGGGGTAAGATGAATTATGAAAATTACAGTTGCCGGTGTAGGTTATGTTGGGCTTTCAAACGCAATACTTTTAGCTCAACATAATGAGGTTATAGCACTAGACATTATTAAAGAAAAAGTTGAGATGATTAATAAGAAAAAATCTCCGATCATTGATACTGAAATAGAAGCGTATTTGGCTACGAAAGAGCTTAATTTGATAGCAACAACCGATAATTATGAGGCATTTAAAGATGCTGAATATGTTATCATTTCTACGCCAACGAATTATGATGCAGAGAAGAACTACTTTAATACAAGAACGGTAGAAGCAGTTATAGGAAATGTACTTTCTATTAATCCGGATGCTATAATGATTATTAAATCGACGGTCCCTGTTGGTTATACGAAATCTATTTCGGAAGAAATAAAAGATGTTGTTGATAAAGTATATACAAGGGACTTGTTTACTAGAGATTAATTTATAACAATGAATGTGTTTTGATCTTATATTATGCTTTGGCCATTAATAGATTTTGGGATTCCTATTGTGACATTTTTACTTTTACTTTATAATATAAAGTGTATGATTTTCTTATCAGTTAATTTTAATCAATATTTCAAAACTAGATGTTGGTGAATAGTATTAATTATTATATTTTTTTGCAAATATGACTTGAATTTGAAAGGCATGTATAAGCATGTAAAAGAAAGACCTGGTGTTATCTATGATAAGACTAAAAAAAATACTGTTATTTATTCTGGTTGTTATCTTGACAGGTATTGGGCACATAGTAATTAAGCTTGTGCCGTTTAAGACTTTGATTCATTTTATGACAAACGTAGATGCGGTAGAAACAGAAGCTCTGACAGAGAGACAGGCCTATAGATTAAAGTCTATGGCCATAATTCTTAATCATCTTAACGGACATGTTTTTTGGCGTGTCAAGTGTTATGAACAGGCATTGGTCGCCTTGTTTTTTGCCAAGTTATGGGGTGTTAATATGATGATATATTTTGGTCTATCAAAAAACGAAGAGGAAGGATTATTGGCTCATACATGGACAGAAGCAGGAGACATGTATATAACTGGAGGAGAGAATGCACACGCTTTTTCTGTGGTCTATAAAAGAGGTTATAGTAAAAACAAAAATAGACTAGGTTATAGTCTAAGTGATACAAGAATCTAATGTATTTGAGTAATATTAAATTTTGGAATGGAGATTTATATGACAACATGTATTATTCTCGCAGGTGGTAACGGTACACGAACGGGTATGGATTGTCCTAAGCAATTCTTAGAGATTCAAGACAAACCTATTTTTTTATATGGCTTAGAGACACTTGAGCAGATTGATGAAGTGGATATGATTGTTATGGTGGTCCTTGAGACCTGGGAAGCTTATGTTAAGGCATGGGTTCAAAAACTTGGCTTGAAGAAGCCAAAGTATATTGTTCATGGTGGTAAATCTAGACAACATTCTATTTATAACGGATTAAAAAAAGCACGTGAATTTATGGCGAATGAAGACATCATAATGATTCATGATGCAGCAAGACCATTACTTAATCCGGATGTGGTTCGAAAGACAATAACAATGGCCCATAAAACAGGGGCTGCAATACCGGTTATTAAGGAGAACGACGCTTTATATCTGAGTAGAGATGATAGATTTCTAGAACAGACTTTATCCAAATCAGGTTTATACAGAGGGCAAACGCCAGTTTGTATTCGATTTGGAGATTACTATGATTTACATACATCTGCCCAAGATGAGGATTTAACGAGAGCAACAGGTAGTTGTACTTTGTTATTTCAAAACAATATTAAAGTTGCTATGGTGGCGGGCGATGAAAAGACTTACAAAATCACCACTAAAAAAGATGTTGATATGTTTATAGGTTATTTGGACCTTATACATAAAGAGCTTTAATAAAAAGATTCAAATCAAGAGAATTAAATAGAAAGATAAATAATGGAGGGTATCTTATGAATATTGCACTTATTTTTGCAGGAGGTAAGGGTCTTAGAATGGAAAATGCTGAAAGGCCAAAGCAGTTTATTGAAGTGGAAGGCAAGGAAGTTATTGTTCACACTATTTCTTGTTTTGAACGTCACAATGAAATAGATGGGATTGCCGTGGTTTGCTTAGATGAATGGCAAGACCATTTACGTGACTTAATTCAAAAAGAAGGTATTACAAAAGTAAAGTGGATTGTTTCAGGCGGTGATACGGGGCAAGAATCCATTTACAAAGGTCTTGAGGCTATTTATGAAGGTTGTGATAAGCCAAAAGAGACAGTGGTTCTTGTAAGTGATGGTGTCAGGCCTTTTGTTAGTGAACAAGTGATTACGAATAACCTAGCTTGTGTTAGGGAACATGGTACATCAATAACAGTAGCATATGTTCCTGAGAGTATTGCTGAGGTAGACGATGATGGTAGAATTAACCGTTTGCCGACGAGAAGCAATTGTACGTTTGCAAAAGCACCTCAAGGTTTTATACTTGAAGATCTAGTGGTTGCTCATAAGAAAGCTAAGGCTAATCATCTTTCCACTTTTGTTAATTCAGCGGAACTCATGAACCACTATGGATATCCATTGTATGTAGTGGTGGATTCTATAAACAATCTTAAAATAACGACTCAAATAGACTTGTTTACTTTTGGCGAAATTATTCGCAGACAAGAAAAGAAACAAGCATAAATTAACAAACAGTAAAAAAATACCGACATCCATTGTGTGTGGAGATTGGCTGAATATTGAAAAAATGATTTATCACTTGGAGGCTACAAAAGCTTGTATATGTAAACTATAAAAAAGAACTGATTGAGTATAGTGTATTATAATACTATTTATATACTTTCAGAACTTAAGGATAATTATAATTAATTATAAAGGGTTAAGGCGTCAAAACTATATAGTTGAACTTTCACCTACCATATGTAGTTATGAATGTATCAACTTAATCTACATATGGTAGGCGAATTTAGTGAAACTTAGTTTTGACCCTTTAACCATAAAGAGGAGTTACTAGATGACAAAAATTAAAAAGTGGATCAAAAAAATACCTTTTGTTGAAATTATGATCATCAAGATATATGATTTTTATAGGAAGTTATATATGTTTTTATGTAATAAATTCATAGGTGTAGATGAAAAAAAGGCGGTTTTTATCAGTTTTAATGGTTTGGCCTACTCAGATAATCCAAAAGCAATATCAGAAAAATTACATATTTTAAAACCACAAATAGAGATTGTTTGGTTATTCCTTAATCCAGAAGGAAAAAAAGAGATTGTACCAGACTATGTTCGATGTGTCAAAGCGGGAACTTTTAGTGCACTTAAGGAACTGGCCACTTCCAAGTTCTGGATAGATAATTTTTGCAAACCTTTATATACATATAAAGGTAAAGGCCAAATCTATGTTCAGACATGGCATGGAGATAGAGGCTTTAAAAAGGTTCTATACAATTCTACCTTTTTGCCTAAAAATTTTCGTATTTTAGAAAAAGATATATGTGATGTTATGCTGTCTGGTTCGGATTTTGGGAAAAGCGTCCATGAAACTGCTTTTAGATTTGAAGGGACTACGCTTAACAATGGTACTCCAAGGAATGATATGCTCGTAAAAAACAACTTTGAACAGAAGCAAGAAATTAATCGAAAAATAAGAAAGCTACTGGGGATTGAACTTGAAACGAAGATATTCTTATATGCACCTACTTTAAGACGGGAGGCTTCCGAACAAGGCGGAAAGCAAGCTAGTGATGGGATTGACCTATTAAAAATCTTAAAGGTGCTTGAAGAAAAGTTTGGGGGCGAATGGTGCTGTGTGGTTCGAGCCCATAGTGCTGTGGCTGGTATCGAAGGTATTCCGGAGGATTGTCAGAAGATAAAAGACGGTAATTTAGTAGAAGACATGAATGATTTATTGTTTATAAGCGATTTTTTGATAACGGATTATTCGTCTAGTGCAGGAGATTTTGCTTTATTGAATAAACCCATCATTTTATACCAATCTGATAGAGCGGCATATATTAATCGTGATCGAACCTTTCATTTTGATATTGATGACACCCCTTTTATGATTGTTGAGGATAATGCCACTTTAATTCAAAAACTTCAAGAAATGGACCTAGGTAGTATTCCTAATAATTGTAAAGCTATTCTTGATTTTTATAATACCAATGAGACAGGTTATTCTTCTGAGAAAACGATTGAGTTTATAATGAAATAGAATTAAGTGAGTTCAGTAGTATTAATGGGGGATGGGATATGCAATATAAAGCTTATTATGAGTATTTAAAACAAGAAGCCACGAATATAAAACTTTGTGATGAGGATTATGATTTTTATGCGAATCATAACCTTTTGTTGTATGTCTATTGGAAGGAGTATATGCGTGGTTTGGGTGACGCAACATTTTTCAAAAAAAAATTATTTATGTATAAACTTGATTATAGTAAAATCCTTGAAAACCTATGTAAAATAGGAGATGCACTTGAGGAAAAAGGCATAAGCTACTTAGTACTAAAAGGTGTTGCTATAGCAGAAACTTATCCAGAACCTTTTATCCGTAACATGGGAGACTATGATATTCTTGTAGATACAAAAGACTTTGAGATGGCTAAGGAAATATTGCTTGAGGTTGGCTATGTCACAGACCCCAAGATGAACACGTATAAAGATGCTACTTTTCTACGAAAAGACGCTTTAAATGTAGAATTGCATTATGCCATTTTGCACTCAGAGAGGGAACCTTATGTTGACGACTTTACACAAAAACTTTGGAATAACCCAATTAAACATGCAACAGCAAAAGGACACATAATGATACCTCAAGCTGAAGTTCATTTTACCTATATTGTATTACACATGATGAAGCATTTAAAAGGTGCTGGTGTTGGGTTGAGATTTCTATTAGACTTTATGTATTTTTCAGAACATCATAAAATTGACCATAATGAACAATTAGTTTTTTTTGAGGAAATTGGTTATGGTGAGTTTTACCGTTCCATTACAACCGTATGCCATTATTATCTGGGAATGAATATTGAATATTATTCCTGGCTTTATGATCCTAAGGCCACAGTTATCCAAATTCTTGCCGAATATGTAGCTGAAGGTGGTTCCTTTGGCAATGGTTCTGAAAGGATGCGCATAGCAAATGAATATGACAAATATAAAGATATTTTTAAGAAAAAGAGTAAATTCTTTGTATTTATAGAGTTATTATTTCCACCAATTAATAGGATGTCAGAAGACTATAAGTATATTAATAAACATCGATTTTTATTACCAATCGCTTGGATGCAACGTCTGATAGTGAAGAGTTTAAGTTCTGAGAAGGGTATGAAAGAGAAATTGTTTCTTTTTAACCAAGATGAAGAATTTATTTCAAAAAAAGAATATATGATGCGTACCTTAAATTTGAAAAACCATAATATCAAGGAATAGTCCCAAGAGATAAGTGTAATTATATATATTATAATAATAAAAAAAATGAATATAGGACTTAGAGTCCTAATAACTAAACACTAATACCTATTTACCCTATTGGGTATAGATGATACCATGTAATCAGTAGTTAATCTTTATAGGATTAGATTCTGACAGAGAGATTATTCATAAAGAAAAGAATCAATCAATAAAGATCATAGGAACTTGTGTTTAATGTAATACTTCATACTGATAAGAGCAAACCAGTCGAAAGGCTGGGACGCAAAGCTATAGGGCCTGTAAAATGGCAGCCAGTTTCCAAAGGGAAGTTTTTTTGTTGAAAAAAACCCATATGAGTTGAAGAATACAAAAACACTCCAATGTAAAAGGCAAACCAGTCGAAAGGCTGGGACGCAAAACTAAAGGGCCTTAAAGGGTAGCCAGTTTCCATCAGGAGGGAACCATGATGAAAAAAGTTATAAGTTGGATGATGGCAGCAATATTTGTTGCTAGTATGGTGCAAATCAATGTAAATGCAGAAGAAGTTGTAAGCAATGAATTTGCCGACAAATTGTCAGAAGTAGGAATGTTTAACGGAAGTGACAAAGGGTTTGAGCTTGACCGTGAACCAACAAGATTAGAAGGTCTTGTCATGATGATGAGAATGCTTGGAATTGAGGAAGAAGCTCAGAATTATGATGAAAAAGTTGTAGACTTTAAAGACGTACCAGCATGGGGAGAAAGATATGTTCAATATGCCTATAAATTAAATATTACAAAGGGTGTAAGTAGTGAACAGTTTGGATCTGCTCAACAAATGGACAAAAAATCATATTTGACCTTAATGTTAAGATCACTTGGTTATGATGATGACAATAACGACTTTGCTTGGGCAAATGCAGAGGAGAAAGCAGTTGAAGTTGGTATTATCAAGAAAAGTGAAATGAACTCAGCAAAATTCACTAGAGGTGATGTCGCGGAAGTATCTTATAATACCTTGAAGGTTAATCTTAAAGGGCAAGAAAAACTACTTGTTGAAAAGTTGGTTGAGGAAAACAAAATTGATAGAACAAAAGTAGAAAAATTAGATATTAAGATTAGAGGACAAGAAGTTCAAGAAGTCGAAATAATTAAATCAGTCGATGACGAAGTTATTAACCTATATAAAGAAAATGAACTTGCACAAGCTAGACCAACGCAACCAGCCGGTGGAAGTGGTGGCGGTAAAGTAGTATCAATGCCAGGTGGCGGCAAACCAGTTAAAGAGCCAGTGGTAAAAAAAGAACAGGTAGTAGTTGAGGCGTCAGTGGTAGTAGAAGAACCAGTAGTAGAAGAACCAGTAGTAGAAGAACCAGTAGTAGAAGAACAAGTAGTAGAAGAACCAGTAGTAGAAGAACCAGTAGTAGAAGAACCAGTAGTAGAAGAACAAGTAGTAGAAGAACCGGTAGTGGAAGAACCGGTAGTAGAAGAACCGGTAGTGGAAGAACCGGTAGTAGAA
>NZ_JCBCDA010000170.1:0-1156 GCF_059865615.1 Petrocella sp.
ATTCGCAGACTCTTATCACCAAGATATGTTTTATCTCCACGGAAAAGTTTTTCTGAAGTATCTCTACTTTTATACAGATTCAAGGCCTCTTTAGCCGTCATCTTCTCTGATGTTATGATACAAAAATAGCCACTCAACTCACTTTCTCTTTCAATTGGAGCTCTTTTTCTATTGTGTTAGCTTCACTTTTTAAGTGAAAAGCAAAAGTAGGCACGAATACAGTACCTATGCGGTTTTCAGTAACATTTCGTGAACCGTCATGAATAATTCAGGATTAAGTATATACTTTCCATTTTTAATTGTAACATAATTTTCTATTTCTGACATTTCATCAGCATATTGATCGTAGTTTTCATATAAGACAAAATCACTTTTACTTTTTTCCTTTGCGTTTACTTCATGATTAAATGAACCTAATACGATAACCATGCATAGTAGTAATGAGATTGTTTTTTTCATAGCTGGTCTCCTTGAGCCTGATTTTTTGAAAATTCTATTGAATTTACTTGCATTACCATTCATATGGTAATTCTGTTGTTATTGGATTAACATTTTTTTCTAAAATAACTTCATTTGGTCCATTGACTTCTAATTCAATACTTAAACTCATCATGACAATAAGCATTGATATTAGAATACTCTTTAAAATATTCATATTCCCCCCCATTCTAAGGAAATGATAATATAAAAATCAACTTATAAAAATAGAACTATACTTCCGGTTTGAAAATATCTTCATCTAGGTCCAAATAAACTTCATCTTTGTTTGTGTTGAGCAACAAATAGTTAGTACTACCGGCTACAAGTTAGCTACAAATTCTTGTTCGTAATTTTAATTCGTTCCTACTTTACTCTGTTGTTTTTTGCAACACGGTATTTTTCTTGTATTATCTTGTTAATGACAAAAAAAGAAAAGAGAAGAACGCAGCCTGCAAGCACGTTTTCTTCTCTCATCAGAATACAATTCTATTAAGAACCATACCAATTCTAATACTATGATAAGAGTTTTTAACGCGCGAGTTTGAAAGCAAATTTCATAATGATTTTTCATATATGCCTTTAATAGCAAGTGTTTAGGCTTATTTTTTTGTCAAATTTATATTCTTTTTATTAACGTCCTGTGTAAACCTGTGTTGTAATAATAGAAGAAAAAGCG
>NZ_JCBCDA010000025.1:0-1479 GCF_059865615.1 Petrocella sp.
TAAAAAACCTTGGGCATAACTGCTAAATTTATGATAATGAAAAGTGTTTTGGATACAGGGACTATGCTACGTCTTAAATTATCTAATATTTTCCATTTGGATATCACATTTAAGCTAATACCATTTTTAGGCTTCCTTTTAAACAACCAAGGTAACAGTTGCCAATCGCCTCGAATCCACCTGTGCTCTCTTTTTACAAATGAAAGCACACTGCTTGGAAATGTATCCATGATTTTTACCGAACTTGAGAAAGCCGTTTTGACATAGCAGCTTTCTAAGAGGTCATGACTGAGCACACTATTGTCCGGTATTATTTTATTTAAGATTAAGTGAAAGGCCTCCACGTGATAAATGCCTTTACCTGTATAAACGCCTTCGTTAAAAACATCTTGATATATATCAGATTGAATTGATGAATAGTTTGCTAGCCCTGTTTGGCCTCCAAACACTTCAGGAAAGCGACTGCTTTTTTTATCCACGATATGATTACCAATCGAAGGCTGTATGATGGCATACCCTTCTTTCACCCTCTTACTAACCGGATCTATAACCGGCTGATTGAGGGGATGGTCAATAAGACCCACGAGTTTTGACGCATTATCCCTAATCAGATTAGAGTCCGCATCTAAGGTTATAACATACTTAAAAGTCTCTAATATTGCTTCATCACACAATAATGTCACAAAGCTTGTATCTTCCTTCTTTATGCCACTTAAGAGATTATTGAATTCCTCCAGCTTCCCTCTTTTTCTTTCCCAACCCATATGGCAATTTTCCGACTTGTTCCATTGCCTTTCTCTTATAAAAAGAGAAAATCGTTGATGTGTTGATGGGTAAAGCGCATTTAGTGCATTGATTTTTTTTATAAGCGCTTTTTCAAGAATCTCGTCTTTTGGCATAACTTTTTCAGGTGCATCCTCAAAATCGGCTAAAAGTCCAAAGTAGAGATTATCTTGTCGATTAGCTAAATAATGCTTTTCTAGCCTTTCAAGATACTCGATACATTGAGATTTTGATGAAACAAGTACAGGCATGACTAAAAATGTTCTTGCGTGATCCGGAATTTCTTCTAGATAATCTAAAGAAGGAATCTTTGCTACAGCCATCCGCCTTGTAAAAATATGATTGGTTAATTCTAATGCAATTCCTGTTAACATCGGTAACCCTAAGACCAAAACGATCACATATATACTGATATCCTCAACTAACCCAAAACGCTTCATCATAAATATTACAAAAACAGATACAGAAACAACAAGCAAGAAGCCGGTTATAAAATAACTGATGCCTTTTATATTATGTTTCTTTTCTAGATTTTTCGGCGTCTTTTTGTTTAACACTTTTGCTTTAAGGAGGGGGTATCCCTTCCCTATAAGATAGGTGCCCACATGATGGGGACAATTAAGGTCCTCTCTATCTGCTTTGGCCAGTTCTAGAGCATATTCTGCTATTACGCCTTCTTCAATATGATGTTTAAGA
>NZ_JCBCDA010000043.1:0-63594 GCF_059865615.1 Petrocella sp.
TTTTAGTCGGACAAAAGAATGTAGCTATGGTTGGGCATTTGATTAGAGCCTATGGTTTAAAGATGGATGATGCAGAAACCGGTGAGCGTTTTAGCCGGACAGTTACAGTAAAAGTCTCAAATGGTCACATACATGTCAAACAGCAAAAAATGGTTATATAGGTGATAAGTATGAAAAATAAACTCGATTACTATAATATTTTGGAAGCCCTAGGTGACGGTGTCATTACGGTTAGCGCCCTTAATGAGATTGAGTACATTAATAAAAAAGCGATAGAGATTATTGGTAGTAGACCTAAAGAACTTGAAGATATCGCCCATTTTTTTTCGGTAAAAACAGATGAAAAGGGAGAAATTATTAGAAGTATCATTGAAGAAGTAAAAACTTTTGGGAATACAAGAGGGCTTGAAAGAGGTGCTTATATTAATGTGCCCCAAGTAGGTAAAAGATATATGTCAGCTAGCATCACACGGATACAGGTTCAAAATCAATATCAAGTAGTGCTTAGTATTCGCGATGTAACGAATTTAATAGAACTTGAAAATAATCATATTGAGCAGAAAAAAAACCTAGAAATCATCAATGACGCTTTACCGTTAGGTCTTGTTGTTGTGGATAAGCAAAGAAAGGTCGTTAAGATTAACCGATATATTTCTCATAACTTTGATGTGAAACATTTACAAGCCGGTGAGGAACTATTAGGGAACTTGTTAAAGTGTTCAAATGCCAAGGATAAATTATGTGGGTTAAGTGAACGATGTGTTGACTGTCAAATGAGACAAAGCGTTTATGCCCTATATGAAGATAATCAAGACTATCTAACCAATAGGCTACAGTTTAAACATACTATTTTTGACGAAAAAATTTACAGAGATTATCAACTGGGATTTGTAAAAATCATGAGTCATGATGAGATACAGACCTTAATTATTATTCAAGACATAACGGAACAAGTTAGTTATGAAAAAAGAATTCAAAAAGCCAAGGATGATGCCATAGAAGCCAATCGTCTAAAAAGTGAATTTTTGTCCAATATGAGTCATGAAATTAGGACGCCACTAAATGGTATCATTGGTATGGTGGATCTTACGCGTCGCCATCTAACAGACAAGTCACTAATTGAGAACCTTGATATTGCAAAATCATCCAGCATGAATTTGCTTAATATTATTAACAGTATTCTAGATATTTCAAAGATAGAAGCAGGTAAGCTGACTTTATTAATGAAACCCTTTTACGTGGATCGTCTATTTGATGAAGTTTATAGAGAAAATCTATTTAAGACCCAAGAGAAAAATATACAGCTTAGTGTACAAAAAAGTCCCACATCCATAGGTAGGGTTATTGGAGATAGGGTGAGGCTAAAGCAAGTGTTGACCAATTTGGTGGATAATGCCATTAAATTCACAGATGTGGGTGAAGTCATAATGCAGTACTGTTTTTCTATAATCGGGCATAATAAATTAGAATTGCATGTGCATGTAAAAGATACCGGTATTGGTATTAGCGAAGAATTTATGACGAATTTATTTGAAAGCTTTACCCAAGCCGATGGTTCTTATACAAGAAAAAAAGGTGGTACAGGTCTAGGTCTAACTATTTCTAAAAAGATTATTAAACTTTTTGGTGGCAATCTAACGGTAGAATCAAAAGAAGGCATTGGTTCAGATTTTTATTTCTATATACCTTTTGAGGTTGAGACGGATTTGGGACAGGATGTAGATGCTAATTATAGAAAATTAGAAAACTTGTACGAGCCTTACAAGAAGAAGGAAATATCTAAGAGTAGCCATAAAAAAGGGAGAATCTTAGTGGTTGAAGATGATGATATTAACCGTAGGATTATTCGCAAACAACTAGAACTTGACGGTCATATAGTAGACATAGCAGAAAATGGGAAGATGGGTGTGGATATAGTAGAAAACACTTCGGCCTATGATCTGATTTTCATGGATATTCAGATGCCGGTTATGAGTGGATTAGAGGCCATTGATATCATTCGAAAAAATGATAAAGGCAAAAAGCCAATTATTATCGCATTAACAGCCTTAGCATTAAAGGAAGACAGAGATGTGATTATGAAACATAGCTTTGATTTATATATGACTAAACCAATTCAGCTTCAGAAAATATCCGAGGTGGCACAGTCTTTATTGTCCGGTGATAAACGGATTATTTATGATGGTAGATACAATGAAGCAGTGGTTGTTCAACCTGAAGGAACTATAGTCGAAGAAGACCCAACAATAGAAGCCATCTTAGAGAAAATAAGAAGCCTGTATGAAGTTAAAGCCATCGATGAGATTACCATACATGCTCAGACGTTGGTTGATTATTTTGAAAAAATGAAGAAAGAAGATTCAAGAATATTAGCATTTAAACTGGTAATGGAAGCACGAAAGGGAAAATGGGAAAATATTTTGGACCTAATAGAAAAAATAGCTTTAGATTTAGAATAAAATGTAGTAATCTTATAGTATAGAGAATAAAAAAGAATATATGGGGAGTGACGTGAATTGAAAATACTTATAGCAGAAGATGATGTGGTCAGTAGAAAACTCATGTGGAAAATACTATCCGATTATGGTGACTGTGATTTGGTGATTAATGGACTTGAAGCAATTGATGCCTTCCTTTTAGCCTTAAAAGACCATAAACCTTATGACTTGATTTGCTTGGATATCATGATGCCGAAGGTGGATGGCGTGAAAGTATTAAAAACCATTCGAGATTTGGAGATTCAAAATCAAATCAAGAACCCAGCTAAAATAATTATGACAACGGCACTTGGTGAAACAGAAGTGGTAGATGATGCTTTTATAAAAGGTGCAAATGCTTATGCGAACAAACCTTTAGATATAGAGAAACTTATTGATGTTATTAAGAACCTACAATTGATAAGCTAAAGAAGGAGCAGGCCAATGAACTTAAATATTGCTTATTACGAGTCGCCCATTGGATTAATCATGATAGAAGCAAAGGATGAAACTATTGCTGGCCTGTCTTTTGTAGAAAGTGAAAAAATACCTGAAAACTTAACACCAATACTTCAATTAGCAAAAAAGCAAATGGCTGAATATTTTGAAGGCAAAAGAAAAGAGTTTGATTTACCTATAGTATTAGAAGGTACAGATTTTGAGATGAAGGTATGGAAGGCACTTACAGAGATAGGATATGGAAAAGCGACTACATACAAAGACATTGCACAAAGCATTGGACATGAGAAAGCGTATCGTGCCATTGGTGGAACCAACCACAAAAATAAGCTGGCTATTGTTGTACCGTGTCATAGAGTTATTGGTAGCAATGGTAAGATGACCGGATATGCAGCCGGTATCTGGAGAAAAACATGGCTCATTGATCATGAAAAAAAATATAATAGATAATAATTGAATAAGGTCAAAACAAAGTTTTGACCTTAACTGTAATCTGAATAAAAAATATCCAAGCTATACGCTTTGGTTTTTTTTTATTCTCTAGGAAAGTCATACTCTAGCATTTTGCTTTAAAACATAGCTGAATGCGTCAAGGTCCTTTACTTTCGAACCCTTCAGAAATATGAGCAGAGCTCATAACGAAGCGAAGCGTCTTTTCTTGTGTAAAGACATCACAACGGACCTTTTTATTAGGGTAATGTACATGAAATTCTTCAATCTGGGACCTATGAACTTACAATAATTTATGTTATAATTAATTAAATCTATAGTGCTTTAGACGCATTTTGTAGGTATAAGTACTATTGGCGGATAATTTGTAAACAGCTTGAGGGAGGGTTATATGTTGAGGAAAATATTAAAACTATTTGTAGGAATTTTAATGCTGCTAGCTATGACAACAACGGTTATTTTTGGCAATGAAAGAATGCCAAGCAATTGGGCAACAACTGAAGTCGATGAAGCGATTGGTCATGGACTTATTCATGAGAGCCTAATGGAAGGCTATCGTCAGCCAATCAAACGTTATGAGTATGTACTTTTAGCATTATCCATTGTAGAAAAAACAGGCAGAGATATTATACTAGAATCAGAATATGTCTTTTCAGACATATTAGGACATCCATATGAGCATGAAATACTAAAAGCTTATAGTTTTAAGATTATTGATGGGTATGGTAACGGACTGTTTAAGCCGGATGCCAATATTACGCGCCAAGAGGTAGCAAGCCTTGTGTATAAACTTATGAACGTCTTAGCTCTTGATGAAGATACTCTTATTCAAGCAGATACCCAATATTCTGACGGAATCCACATCAGTAGCTGGGCAAAAAAGGCAGTGGAGTATTGTTATCAGAACGATATTATGAAAGGTGTCGGTAAAGATCAGATTGGTCTGCATATTATAAGACCATTAGGCACAACAACACTAGAAGAAGCTATTTTACTGATGTACCGACTGGCCAATCAGAAAGAGATCATCAATGCACCTTCTATTGGACAAATAACGATAGATGAAAACAATACCGATAGCACGGTACTTAAAGAAGCAGGAGACCTTTTTGATCTCACACTTTTTTCGAGACAGTTTTCCGAAGAAGCAGCAACCTTATTGTTGGGATTAGAAGACTCGGAGGAAGTAAGAATTGTTGATGTATCAGATCGTTCCGCCTTGCTAAGTATTGGTGGAAACAGCACGATTTATATGGTTCGAGACTCAAGAGGTATTATTTTGGAACTTAATAGTCAGACAAACATAGATGCAACTCTAGAGACATTATATAAAGAATTACTAAAAGCAATGAATGGCAACGATTTTGTCCTAGGAAGAATCGAAGATGGCATAAAGGGACTTAGGAACAGTGGCATAAGATTCGAAGAAAGTATTGGAGAAACCTATCAAATTATGGGATATTTTGATGATACGGTAGAAGATGTATATATCGTCAAATACCATGATGTAGCACGATGATAAGAAGGAGGGCTATAATGACAAAAATAAATGCAAGATCTTGGATGAGTATGCTTTTGGTAATGGTGATGGTTGTTAGTATGGGTGCATCGGTACAGGCTAATACTGTTAGCTATGAAGCGCCAATCTATATGAACAAAACAATTGTTGGCAATAAGACACAAGTATTGGTTAATGACACCTTTCAAGTCAGTTATAAGTTTCAACCTCAAGATATTCCGGCAGAAATGTTGTTGCCAGAGGATTATAATACGCCAAAAGATATTATATTGATTATTGATACTTCAGGAAGTATGGCTTGGGATATAGAGGGCAATGATAGATACAATTGGTATGAAATATCTAAAAATCAATATATAGATAATCGAGAGGATTATAGAAAGAGAAGTTATCAGCGTTGGGGGCAGCAATATATTATATATGAGAAAGGTGTTCTGATTGATAATACAATTCCATCTAGAATGGAATTGGCAAAAACTTCAGCAAAAAACTTTCTTAATCAACTAAAAGGCTTACCAAATACCAATGTGGGTATAATTGAATATAATACAGGTTTTGCCATTAAGTATAGAAATAACAATATTTTACTTCCTGTGGACAATACTACCAATTATGACTTCTTAGTTTCAGCCGTTAATAATTTAAGAGCAGACGGAGGAACTAACATTGGTTTAGGTATGTATGAAGGCTTGAAGGCTTTGAATACAAATAGAGATTCGGAAAAATATTTTATTTTTATGACGGATGGTGTACCAACCAATTATTCATACTACTTAAGAAATGGTAATAAATATTATTACAATACGGATACCCGTAATAATATATATTTAGGTGGGACAGGAAATAGTGATAACGATGGGTATGCCCTTAATTATGGGAAAAATATAGGAAGACTTATAAAAAACAGTAGCCTTGATATTCACAGCTATTTTATTGCATTTGCAGATAATGATGCTGGTAATACATTAAAAGTTATATCTGATGAAGCAAGGGGAACTTATAAAAAAGCATTAACGGGTACTGCTTTGGAAGATATTTACAATGAACTTGGCGAACAAATCAGCAGTGATTTTTCACTGAAAAATGTCTACTTCGAAGAGACTTTTGATGAAGGTTTTGAGATTGTAAGTTATCCTTCAAGCATGGAGAAAGTTAACAATACAATAAAAGGCCAGTTCGGTAGCATCAATTATAATCTGAATACAGCAGGAACACATTTTGTCGCCAGCCCGATGGAATTCACCATAACCCTAAA
Source organism: Petrocella sp. (assembly GCF_059865615.1). Classification (NCBI taxonomy): domain Bacteria; kingdom Bacillati; phylum Bacillota; class Clostridia; order Lachnospirales; family Vallitaleaceae; genus Petrocella; species Petrocella sp. The sequence continues at coordinate 6,161 of NZ_JCBCDA010000043.1, forward strand.
GGCTAAGACGCCGGGTGAGTACGTCCTTGGTGAAGGACAGAAATCCTTTATCCGTTATAGAGACTTAGACGGTGGGGAAAAAACCAGAGGATTTGCGGAACTTGAGATGATTGTAACAGAAACGCAAGCCCCTAATATGAATGTAAATTTGTCCAATACAAAAGAGCATTTATCGAACTACATTTTGACCATTGATATTAATATTAATGCGAGTCTTCAAGTATACGACATCAACGATACGCTCTTATTCACACTTGCAGGTGCAAAAGGTGAGAATAAGAAAGAGATGACTAGAAATCAGCTCCTAGGAAACCATCTTAAGGTTAGAGCAACAGATCCATATGGTAATGTGACCAATGAAACAGTTCCAATTATTACGATTTTATCTATTGAGAGTCAAAGAGATTCAGAGTTAGTATTACAAACTCAAATTAATAGTACCGTCACCAAAATCAATCTTAACGAGGCAACGGTTACAACCAATAAGTTTACAGATGATTTTGGACAATATCAGCACAATTTAACGTTAAAGGAAGGCGTCAATTTGCTTGAAATCGGTGTAGAAAATGCCTTCGGAAACACAAGTAACCTGTATCATGAAAAAAGCATTGAAGCGGACAATACGCCACCAATCATAAAATACAATCATATGAAAGGTTTTGTATTAGATGGTTCAGCTATGCCGGTCTATGTTGAAAGTAACGGAACCGGTTCTAGAATTGTCGAGACGCATTATATGAAGCTATCTGGTGGTATAACCAGTGCCAATGTATCAGATTTTAGTGATTTGATTGGAAGCAATCAAGGGCTAATGATTGAAATGACGGGGGCAGAGATTGACGCCATCCATGATTTTGCGCTTAATAAAAACGACATCGAATACCTTCATGAAAGATTTGATGTGACTGAAAATGGATATTATGCGGTATATGCAAGAGACGAAGGTGGCAATGAAACGGTTATTGTAATAAGAATTAATAACAGAATGGATGAATTACCAAACCTACTATAATACATAGCTTTGACGCTTAACCATACCCTAGTATAAATAAAAGAGTAGCAAAGAGTTTGCTGCTCTTTTATGATTTCTATGCTTAACTTAGTTTTGACACTTGAACCATTCATGATATAATAAAAAAAGAGGTAAAATAACCAAATATTGGAATCTATGTTAAAGGTGTGGCGTATATGAATGATTCAATGCGACTGAATAAATATATTAGTGAATCCGGCACTTGTTCTAGAAGAGAAGCCGATAAGTTGATTCAAAAAGGCGTGGTTACGATAAATGGTAAGATCGCTCTTGTAGGTTCAAAAGTAGAAAATGAGGACAGTGTAGCAATAGATGGGAAAATCATAAAACCCAAAACCAAAAGGGTCTATATGGCCTTTAACAAGCCTGTAGGTGTCACCTGTACCACGGATATGAAAGACCCTAGTAATATTGTGGATTACATTGGTTTTAAAGAACGCATTTTTCCTATAGGTCGTTTGGATAAAATGTCAGAAGGCTTAATTTTCATGACCAATGACGGTGATATTGTTAACAAAATCCTTAGATCGGGTAATCAACACGAAAAAGAATATGTTGTAACTGTGGATAAACCAATAACGGATGACTTCATTAGGAAAATGGAACGTGGTGTCTCAATATTAAAAACAAAAACCAAGCCTTGTAAAATAGAACGTATTGGTAAGAACAGGTTTAAAATTATTTTGGTTCAGGGACTCAATCGACAAATTAGACGTATGTGTGAGGTCTTTGCTTATAAGGTTGTAAAGCTTAAGCGTATAAGAATCATGAATATTGAACTCAGAGGTATTGAATCCGGTCAGTGGCGTTACCTAGATCAGAGTGAGATAAAAGAAATAGATCGGCTCATAAGAAGTTCCAGCAAAACAGAAGAGGCTTCATTAAGAAAATAAGCAATACGATGGTATAGTTTCTTAGAAATGATTGGGGAGAACTTATGAATGAAAAGATGCTAAAATCAATATACCGTTATGATAAAAAAGAAAAAACCTATCATATAGATGTGCATCTTGATAATTATCGAGATGTATACAGTGAATGGGACTATTCACCATTTGTGAATAGAGATATGGACGAAGACTTATTAGAGTATTTAATGTCTTGTTCTTATGAAATACCCATGAAAAAGAACTTGGATATTAATTTTTTCTTGTTAAAAACACTACAAGATGCCAATCGAGAAAAGAGAAGTATAGAGGGTATTCATAATTATTTTGGGTATCGTATTCGTCAAGTAAAAACACAACGGTTTCGCCAAATAAGAAATACCTTTACTTTCTTTATAATAGGTGTACTTTTGTTAATCTTTGCCGTTTTTTCGACTCGTTTAATTAAAAACTCGATTCTAGAACAATTGTTGTCAGAAGGCCTTTATATTGGTGCTTGGGTGGCTATGTGGGAAATGTTTTCTATTTGGTTTTTTCATATCAATGGATTCAATTACCAAATTAAACATTATTTGCGATTAAAATCCGCTAATATTTATTACCATTATATTGACTAATAAATATTATCTACAAAAGGAGGTATGCCTGTGGAAGGTAGTGAAAGAGAAGAAATTCAAGTTGGCATGAATGTGAAAGTGGTTCAAAAACAAGATCAAAAAAATGGCCAGTTAACTGAAGGTGTGGTTAAGAAAATATTGACCAATTCCAAAAATCATCCTCATGGTATTAAAGTCATGTTAGAGAATGGTATTGTCGGTAGGGTTAAGATGATTGTTTCTCGATAGAGGAAGAACAAAAAGAACAAAAAGAACAAAAACGACCGTAATATTGACAAATAAATGTCAAACTTGTATATTTGGTTAAAGGATTAAAAAAAGGTTTGACTAATTCACGTACAAAATGGATTATGTCAATACATTCTAAACTAAGTTGAATGAATAAAAAGGAATAGGAGCGAAAAAATGGAAAATAAAAAACACATCGTGGTCTTAGGTGCAGGTTATGGTGGCATCCTTACGGCCAAAAAACTTGCAAAAAAACTCAAGAAAAAAGAAGATATAAAGATTACATTAATTGATAAAAATACATATCATACTATGTTGACTGAGCTACATGAGGTTGCTGCCGGTCGAGTGCCGGAAGAATCTATAAGAATTGACCTTGATAAGATTTTTGAGGGTCGTAATGTGGAAGTGGTTTTGGATGAGATTAAAAACATAGATTTTGATCAGAAAGAATTATCCGGTGATTTGAATACTTATACTTATGACTATTTGGTGCTTGGTACAGGCTCGAAACCAACGTTCTATGGTTGTAAGGGTGCAGAGGAAAACGCTTTGACCTTATGGTCATATGAAGATGCTTTGAAGATTAAATATCATATTTTAGAAGCTTTTGGTAAGGCCAGTGTAGAAAAGACACCTGATAAAAGAGCGCATCTTTTGACTTTTGTTGTTGTTGGATGTGGTTTCACAGGTATAGAAATGATTGGTGAACTCGCAGAATGGACTGACAAATTATGCTTTAATTTCAATATACCAAGGGAAGAAGTAAAACTTATGGTAGTTGACTTGTTGCCAAGAGTATTGCCAATGTTTAAAGACAAATTAATACATAAAACAGAGAAGCGCTTGGAGAAACTAGGAGTAAAAGTCTTAACCCATTCTAATATTATCGAAGTAAATAGAAACAGCATAAGTATAGAAGGTAAAGAGCCTATTCCCACCTATACCACTATATGGGCCGCGGGTGTTGAAGGCAGCGACTTGATGGGGACTTTGAAAAAAGAGCATTTTAGTAAAGGACCAAGAAATCGTGTGCAAACGGATCAGTATCTAAGATCTGAAAGTCATGATGATGTTTTTGTGGTAGGAGATAACATCTTCTTCATTCCGGAAGGTGAGGAACAACCTGTACCGCAGATGGTTGAAAATGCTGAGCATTCATCTGCTTTGGTTGCACAAAATATAGTAGCAACGATAAAAAAAGAACCTCTTAAACCTTATAAACCAAAGTTTCATGGTGCTATGGTTAGCATCGGTGGTAAGTACGGTGTAGCTCAAGTCGGTTCGCCCAAAAACCAAATGGTATATTCCGGATTTATCGCGATGTTGATTAAACATATGATTAATATGGTTTATTTTTTACAAGTATCCGGATTTAACAAAGCATGGACGTATATGATGCATGAATTTTTCCATGTTGAAGATCGACGTAGTTTTTTGGGTGGGCATTTTTCAAAACGATCACCTAATTTTTTCTTATTGCCACTTAGGTTGTTTGTTGGTTTGAAATGGTTGTTAGAAGGTCTTGCAAAATTACCGAGAATCATGGAAAATCCAAATGATATTTTCTTGATACCGGCAAAAATACCAACTTCCGGAGCATCCGAAGTATGGGTTGAAGAGGCAACAGAAGCCATCGTATGGACAACATCTTTGCCCTTGCCACAGTTTGTTGAAGATACCGTTAGTTGGATGCTTAACTTTAGCCAAGGTGCAGCACTACCGGTTCCAGAATTCATAACAAACATGGTAGATGCTTCTATGGATGTGATGTTTTATACATCTACGGGAGACTTTACAGCCATGGCATCCGTTTTTCAAACAGTAATGGTACTTGGTGAAATTGCAGTCGGTGGTGCGCTTATACTGGGTCTATTTACAGCACTGGCTTCTATTGGTTCTATTATAATGGGCGTAATGATTTGGTCTTCTAATATGGCACCAGTGGAGATGTTATGGTATCTTGCAGGAGGATTTGCTTTAATTGGAGGCAGTGGCAGCACCTTTGGTTTAGATTATTATGTCTTACCCTTATTGAAGAAACAATGGATGAAATCAAAATTTATTAAAAAATGGTATTTATTCACATAATAATACAATGCTTGGGTAGGATGCTGGCCAGTGGCCAGCATCCTAAACTAAAGCGGTTCCTGCAGTATTGAAGAAATGACATAAAACAAGTGGTGATAATATGAATACAAAAACAACAGAAGCATCTTTGTTTCTACAACTTGAAAAAGTAAAAAAGAATATGAAATCTCAAACAGCTTCAGGTGATGCCTTTTTAAATGGATCTCTTGACTATTTAATGGCTACCGGCGGAAAAATGTTAAGACCTACATTTCTTTTGGTTGGGAGTAGAATGGGTAAAGCCTATATGGAGCGAGAACCTGAAATTATAAAGCTGGCTACGGCTATAGAAACCATACACCTTGCAACCCTAATTCATGATGATATCATTGATGAAGCAACCATGCGAAGAGGTAAAGCTTCTATACAAGGCAAGTATGGCCAATCCTATGCTGTCTATATGGGTGACTATTTGCTTAGTCAATGTTTCTTGATGCTTACTAACCTTGATCTTGAAAAACCCCTTGCAATTGCCCTTGCAAAAGTTGTTAGTAGAATTTGTCTGGGTGATATGAAACAGAATCAGTTGCGGTACAATGTTAAGATTACACCTTACAAATATATTAAAATGGTATCAGGTAAGACGGCTGCATTGTTTTCTGTAGCGATGAGTTCGGGCGCTTACTATGCAGGCGCCGATGAGAAAGATGTCAAGATTCTCAGTAGAATTGGCTATGAGATAGGAATGGCTTTTCAACTTGTAGATGATCTTCTTGATTTTGAAGGAGACATGACAACGGTGGGTAAGGAAGTTCAAATGGATGTACGGCGCGGCTATTATAGCATGCCAATCATCTTTGCTCTTCAAAAAGAAAATCATTACTCCGAAAGACTAAAAACGTTATTGGGGCAAGATGCGGATGATGATAGCCTAATGGAAATGTTCGAAGCGGTCAGGCTTACAGGTGGTATTGAACAAACAAGGGCTTTGGCTAATAAGTATCACATGAGAGCCATGGCTTTATTGGACAAGTTACCCAAAGGCGAGACTAAAAAAATACTTAAAGACATGATTCCTCCCTTATTGAGTCGGATGAACTAAGGTAAAAGAAAAAGAGGCGATAATGGTGCATACAAAAAAAATAAGAGGGTTAAGGGGTTTCTTCTCTTTAACCTTTTTTCTCATAGTTATGATGATTATGGCAACGAGCTGTACTAAAAAAGAGCCCATTTTTATACCGGGAACGTATATTAACGAGACAGAGGGTTATTATAGTAACCTTAGAGTCAGTGTTACGGTGGATCATAGTCATATAATCAATATTGAGATATTAGATCATGAGGAGCCGGAACTATTGGCAAATGTGGTTTTTGAAAAATTACCTAAGGCTATTATCAAAAAAAATAATACGGATGTGGATATTGTATCAGGTGCGACCTACACAAGTGAAGCCTTGATTGATGCAGTAAAAAAAGCCCTTGAACAGGCAAAGGTGGCGGAGGAATAATGAAGCTACATTATAAAATTATGATTGTTGTGACAACGGCCATTATTTTAGTAATTGGCTTCATATCTCTAGTAGCAAATCATCAACTGAAAGCTTCTATGGAACAACATATGGGCAGTGCAGCAAGTGATATGGCTGTGGTTATTGCGAAATTGCCTGAGCTTGGTCAGAAGTTGTCTGAAAAAAGAGAAGATGGATCCATTCAAAGGCAAATTGAAAGATTAAGAGTACTGACTAGGTATCAGTACATTATAATAATGGACATGGAAGGTATACAATATGCCTATCCCTATAAAAGTGGTCTATATAAGCCGTACAAAAATGGCGGTGAAGAAGCGGTTCTAAATGAAGGTAAGGCCTATATATCCGCCGATAATAATGAACTTATTTCTGCAATAAGAGCCTTTCATCCAATATATTATAAAGATGAACAAGTAGGTGCGGTACTTGTGGGATTATTAACCGATGAAGTTCAGAAAGAAAATGAAACCCATCGCGAAAATATCGAGTATGCATTGGTTATAGGTATGGTCCTTGGGATTATTTTGGCTTTATATCTAGCGATGGATATAAAGAAATCTATCTTCGGACTTGAACCAAAAGAAATAGCCCTATTGGTTAGTGAACGGGAGTTGATTTTGCACAGCATTGAAAAGGGTATTATAGCTATAGATCAAAAAGGTGAAGTCCTTATTTGCAATAAGAAATCTCAAATGATGTTGAATCTACCTATAGATGATAAGTGTTCAATAGAATATCTATCACAAACACCAATCTATGACTATATGTTGGATGCCATTCGAACAGAGTCTGATATTGCAAATGAGCAATTGTTTTTACCAAACAAAACAAGAATCTTAATTAGCTTATGTCTTATGTATGACAGTGACAATCAAGTTATCGGTGCAGTTGCAAGTTTGGAAAATTTGACACAAGTCAGAGCCCTAGCGGAGGAATTGACGGACTATAGGCATTTGGTGGATTCTTTAAGAGCTCAGAATCATGAATTTATGAATAAACTTCAAACGATATCCGGGTTATTACAATTAGGCGAGCACGAAGAAGTTTTAGATTATATTGACACTCTAGCATCAAAAAATAGTAGGCTTAATCACCTTCTAAGTGAACATATAAGAAATAATAAAATTGCCGGCTTATTGTTGACCAAGTACGCATTATTCTCGGAAAACAAGATAGACTTTGTTATTGATCAGGATTCATTTGTAGATGGTTTACCGACGGAATTAAATGCAGAAGAAGCCTGTTCAATTATTGGTAATTTGCTTGAAAACGCAATGCATGCGGTTAATCAAGGCGTTCAAAAGAAAATCATTATTTTTTTAGATAGCAATCAGGACCATTTTATTATGGAAATATATAATTCGGGTCCTCCGGTAGATGAAGATGCTTTGGCTCATATATATGAAAAAGGATTTTCAACAAAAGGTAACAACCGAGGCTACGGCTTATATCTTGTTAGAAGTATTGTAGAAAATGCAGAAGGCATTATTGATTATGTATATGATGAAGGAGTGAGATGGTATGTCAATATCCCAAGAGATAAAAGTATTGATCGTTGAAGATGATTTAATGATTCAGCGCATACTGACAGAGTTTCTGAAAAAAATCAAAGGGTATACTTTAGTGGGTGTGGCTTCTGATTACACAAATGCAAAAAGTTTTATTGAATCTACAGCCATTGATTTTGTACTATTGGATATATATTTGCCAGGTGGATTAGGTATAGATCTACTAAAGTGGATAAGACAGCAAGAGAGGGCTATAGATGCCCTACTTATTACCGCAGATAATAGATCAGAAACGCTTGAAAAGGCTATGCGGTTTGGCGCGGTAGATTATTTGATTAAACCATTTAGATTTAGTCGATTTCAAGAAGCATTAAAAAGATATTTGACGAAAAAGGCGCAGCTTCATAGTATAATTATGATGGATCAAGAGAATATTGATCAATTAATGCGTTTGAATAAAAATCCAATCTATGAAGAAAGTACGAATCAGACATTCGAAAACATAATGGTTTTTTTGCAAAAAAATCTGGAACAGAGTTACACATCTTCTGAAATTGCCAAAACATTAGGGATTTCCAGAATAACAGCCCGTAGGTATCTAGAAGAGATGGAGAATGATGGGATTGTTGTTTTGGAACTTGCATATGGTGGCGTAGGTCGACCTAAAAATCTTTATCGCTTCGTTGGAGGTAGAAATGAAAATTAGCTCTTTTTTTAAGCTCGTGGAAATACAGACAAAAGTAGCAAGTGTGTTGCCTTTTTTAACAGGGGTTGCTTTTTGCTACTATAGATACCGTGAATTTGATCTGCTAAGACTTGGATTGTTTTTTTTGAGTATGTTATGTGTGGATATGGCAACAACAACTATTAATAACTATTGGGACTACAAAAAAGCGATTCTAAAAGAGGGCTTTAACTATGAAAGCCACAACGCAATTGTTAGAGACAAGCTTACAGAAAAACAGGTCATATTAACAATTGGTTTATTGTTAGTGATTGGTGCTCTTTTCGGGTTTGCTTTATTCCTTTTAACGGATTGGGTAGTACTAGTAATAGGCATCCTTGCCTTTGGTATTGGTATTTTATACTCTTATGGGCCAATCCCCATATCCCATACGCCTCTTGGCGAAGTGGTATCAGGTACAATGATGGGTGGGCTTATATTTTTCATTACAAATTACATTCAGATTTTTGAAAGAGGTTATATTAATTACTATATGGAAGATATGACTTTTCATTTGGCAATTAATACGAAAGAAATCATAATCATTATATTTATTGCAGTACCCCTTATATCTTTGATTGCAAATATTATGTTAGCCAACAATATTTGTGATATGGAGGACGATTTAATTAATAAGCGCTATACATTGCCGGCCTATATAGGTAAAAAAAACGCCATTCATTTATTTGTTCTATTGGTTGGACTGTCCTATTTTAGTATATTGATTGGTATCATAATGAAATGGTTGCCTATTTCAACTTTATTGGTTTTTTTAACTATTTTTCCAGTGTATAAGGGCGTAAAAGAGTTTTTGAAGGAGCAGGATAAGGCCAAGACATTCGTTGTCTCTGTGAAAAACTTTGTAGTAATATCAGGAAGTTATGCGGCTTCTATATTTCTAAGTGTTATAGTATCTATGTTAGCATAGGCGCAATTATATATAATATTATATGTAAAATTATATATAATTATCAAATATTGAGTTTGATAAAGAAAAAGTGGGAAAAGGCTTGCTTTTTTTTCAAAATGCTTTATTATTAAGGAGAACCTTGTATTGTTAGTAAATGAATCAAATTATAAAAATTATCAAGACCATGTACCATGTACCATGTACAAGTTGATTTTGAATTTTTATTGAATGATGCAATTTTACCAAATGATAGTAAGGAAATAAAAATTCGGAGGTCATTAAAATGACAGGTACAGTAAAATGGTTTAACGCAGACAAAGGTTTTGGATTTATCACTACAGAAGATGGAAATGATGTGTTCGCACATTATTCACAAATTCAAAAAGACGGATTCAAATCATTAGAAGAAGGACAAGCAGTTAACTTTGATGTAGTTGATGGCGCTAAAGGCCCTCAAGCAGAAAACATCACAGTAGCTTAATTAAACCTATCAAGACCTGAAGACTTGTCTTCAGGTCTTTTTTATGGTGCGCCCGGCATGGGGGCAAAATGAAAGTTACTGAAAGTGAAATGAAATGTAGACAACTTCATAAAGAAGGCCAACCACGGAGGGTATCTGCGGAACAGAAAGAGTATGTGGTGGCGCATGATTCACTGAAGATAGCTGAAAACAACCTCATCAACCGTTATCTAGGAAAAGAGGATTTGCTTAAAAGTATCTTAACTAAAGATAACATAGAAGAAGCAACAAAAAGAGTTAAGAGAAATAAAGGGGCATCGGGGATTGATGGCATAGAGGTCACAGAGATTGACACCTACCTTGAAAAGAACTGGGCAAACTTAAAAGAGCAAATACTTAGTGGCAAATATAGGCCACAAGCAGTCAGAAGGGTAGAAATACCCAAAGAAGAAAAAGGCAAAGTCAGAAAACTAGGAATACCAACAGTTATTGACCGTGTTATACAACAAGCTATAGCCCAGAAAATGACACCGATATTTGAGAAACAGTTTGATGACAATAGTTTTGGTTTTAGGCCCAAAAAGTAAATGCGACAAAATCAAAATTAGTCAGACCAACAAGGGGTAAATATCTAGGGTTCACATTTCTTAAACAGGGTGAACAATGGAAAGTAAAAACCACAACAGAAAAGAAGAAAACCTTATATAAAAAGATGAGTGAATACCTTAAAAGAGGGAAAGCAATATCACGTTCCTTAGCAGTAACAATAAAAAGGGTAAATCAAATGGTTGTTGGGTGGATAAATTACTTTAGAATTGGAATGATGAAAGGATTCATGGAAGAGTTTGGAGCATGGTTAAGACATAAAATAAGGGTGATTCTTATGAAACAATGGAAGATAACTAAGACAATCTATAGAAATTTGACCTAGCTAAATAGAAAATATAATAATGGGTTCAATCATGAAGCTATTAATAAAGTTGCAAATTCAAGACTTGGGTGCTACAAAAGAAGTGGGATGAATGTAGTGAATTTTATACTAAATCCAAAGTTACTTGAAACAAAAATAAAGGACGGAGCATGTTTGCTCAATCCTTTACAATACTATCTAAGAAGTGTTGGAATATAAGATGTAGAGCCGTATACGAGACCCGTACGTACGGTTTAACGAGAGGGAAGTAATACTGGCTATTATTTCTCTACTCTATTATTCTGAAAATATTGTCACACACGGCAGGATGTGAGATAATAGTACAAAGGTGGTGGCGTTATGCGAACGGCAATTCTTTCAGATATTCATGGTAATGATGTTGCTTTTGAAGCGGTTGTACAAGATATGAATCATCAAAATATCAACAACATAATCTTTTTAGGTGATTTAGTGGCAAAAGGCCCCCAGCCTAAAGAGGTTTTTGAGAGAATGATGGCGCTGAAACCTTTAGTCTGGCTAAAAGGCAACACAGATGCGTGGTTGGATGATGCTATGATTGATATATTACCAACAACTAAAAAAGAAATTCTTCTTTTAGCTTATTATGATTATATGGCACATCGGCTAGAAGGAAGTGAAATGGATGCGCTCATTGCTCAAAAGAAAATAAGCCACCTTCATATTGAACACTATGATATTTTGTGTGTTCACGGCTCACCTCTTGGAATGGATGATGGAATGGACCCATTTAAAAAACCGGAAAAACTAGAACGCCAACTTAAATATACAGAAGAAGGCGTTGTTTTATTTGGTCATACCCATAAGCAAATAAGTCTTAGATATCATGTTCATCGATTGATTAACCCAGGCGCAGTGGGGGCTTGTAACCATAAAAATGATACACGGGCGGCTTATGCTATCTTGGATACCAATACGGGTTTTAACGTTGAGCTTAGGCAAGTGGCTTATGATCTGGATTTGGTTTATAAAATTGCATCAGAACGTTCTTTTCCCAACATGGAAGACTATAGGAATCTATTAACGGTGAACGAGGGATAAATGGGTGTTGACAATCCATTCCTTCTTGCAGAAAGGATAGGAAGAAGAACCGGCTATCTGTAATATAGGTTATATGTAGAAGATCATTATGTAAGAGATTTTAATAATAAATAAGTAGTTTTTAAGGATATATTAAGATAAGGAGGGTATTATATGGATAACAATCTAAACGGACTTATAACAAAATGGAGCAATCAATCATGTCGCGCAAATAAGGTGAATAAGGAATTATATACAAGGTATGAAGTGAAACGAGGCCTAAGAGATATAGATGGTAAAGGGGTTTTGGCTGGGTTGACCCGGATTGGAGAGGTTCACTCCTATATTATATCCGATGGTAAATCGATACCGGTACCGGGAAGATTAAGCTATAGAGGTGTTAATGTTGAAGACTTGGTCAATGGATTTTTGAAAGATGAACGATTTGGTTTTGAAGAAACCTGTTTTCTACTTCTTGTAGGACACCTTCCGGATGCTATTGAGCTTCGGGAATTCCGGGGTTTGATTGCCAATAATTATGACTTACCGGATGATTTTGTTCGTGATATCATCATGAAAGCACCAAGTAAAGACTTAATGAATACCATTGCAAGGAGTGTATTGACACTTTTCTGTTTTGATAATCAGGCCGATGACCTAAGTGAGAGAAATGTGTTTAGGCAAAGCATACAGTTGATTGCGCATTTTCCCCTGTTGGCGATTTATGGTTATCAAGCTTATGCCCATTATCATGAAAAGAAAAGCTTTGTCATCCACTCACCAAGAAAGGATTTAAGCATTGCGGAAAATATTTTGTTCATGTTAAGGCACGACAATCAACATACAGATCTAGAAGCCAAGTTATTAGATTTGGCGTTGGTACTCCATGCAGAACATGGTGGTGGTAACAATTCCACCTTTACAACCCATGTTGTATCATCCGCTTATACAGATATCTATTCTGTGGTGGCTGCAGCCATGGGTTCTTTAAAGGGACTTCGACATGGTGGGGCCAATATTAAAGTGGTGGAAATGTTTGAAGAGATCAAAGCCAACGTAGACGATTGGCAAGATCCTGACGAGGTCAGCAACTACGTGGAAAAACTTGTAACAAAACAGGCCTATGACAGGACCGGTTTGATTTATGGAATCGGTCATGCAGTATATTCTATATCTGACCCTAGGGCCATTATTTTTAAGAGCTATGTTAGGGAACTGGCTAAGGAAAAGGGATTGGACAAAGAATTTGAGCTTTATAATCTAGTAGAAAAACTGGCACCTGAAGTCATTGGTAAGCACCGGAAAATCTATAAAGGCATATCTGCTAATGTGGACTTTTATTCAGGGTTTGTATACAGGATGTTGGAAATACCACAGCAACTTTTTACACCACTTTTTGCAATAGCAAGGATTAGTGGTTGGTGTGCCCATATCCTTGAAGAATTAGCTAACGACGGTAAAATTATTCGTCCGGCTTATAACTGTGTAGAACCTAAACGAATATATTTACCTATGGAAAAAAGATAAGTCACTCATTCTCATATTTCATCGTTGACTTGCGAAATTCTAAAGGGGTCATATGGGTAACACGCCTAAAAGTTCTTGAAAAATAGTTATGGCTTGAAAAGTCCAATAATGTTGCGATTTCAGTTACGGTCATTTGAGAGTATGTTAAGAAATTCTTTGCAAGCTCAGTTTTCTTGTCTTGAATAAATTGGGTTAAGGTTATACCAACCTCTTTTTTGAATAATTTGGACAAATAATCAGGATGAAGGCCAAAGATAGCGGCTAGCCTGTTGACAGTAAGTTTTTCATTGGCATGGGCATGGATATATTTTATGATTTTGGATACAGGGTAGTGGTAGGCTTCTTGATGGAAATCGTGAATGAGGTCAATAAACTCATTGATCATATGGTACTCAAAAGCCATAAGTTTTTCCATGTTTTGAGTATCATCAATATCATTAATGAGGATGTCGCTGAGGGCAAAGGCATCCTCATAGTTAACGCCGGCTTCAATAGCGCTTCTCGTAAACAAGGAACACCAGATAATTAAGGAGTTACGCTTGGAGCGTATCTTATTTTTGGATAGGGTTGCTCTTTCTAGGGTGTTGATGGTATCCATTGTACGAATGGCCTGCGTATGTAAACCTAGTCTCATTTCATTTAATAATTTTACTTCAAATGTATAAGAAGGATGCGTATACTCTCTTGTGAGGTTACGTAAACGTTCTTTTTTTATTGACTTTTTCACAAAACCCGCTCCTTTGCCTTATATGTTGTTAAATACGTTCATATCAGTTTTGTGCATATTATATCAGAAAAATGACAGAAAGGACAGATATATGGTCATATAATTAAAATGTATCAAGAAAAAATATAAATAAGGAATTGGGAGGATTTTATGAAAAAGCAATTACAACAATTATTAGCATTGGTATTGGTACTTGCACTAGTAGTAGGTTGTGGCGCAGGCCAAGAGAAAGTCGAAGGAGATGTAACAAGCTCTCAAGAATCCGGAACAAGAGAGAGTGGAAATGAAGAAGTCAAAGATGATGTAGAAGTGATTATGTATCAGAATAAGGTAGAGATTGGTGAACAACTGGTGGCATTTGCAACGCTATATGAAGGGTTAACAGGTGTTAAAGTTACCGTTAAGACATCAGGCGGTGATGCACCCTATCAGGAAAACCTAAAAGCTGAGTTTCAGTCCGATAAACAACCGGATATCTTTATTATTGAAGGCATGGGCGGCTACAATACATGGAATAGTAAAATGGCAACCTTTGAAGGTGATGAATGGATTGATTTGACAGCCCTTGAATTTGTTGTGGATGATCAAGTCTATGGATTTCCCGTTGCGGTTGAAGCTTGGGGTATGGGTTATAACAAAGCAATACTTGAAGAAGCAGGTGTTGATCCTACAACATTAACCTCCCAAGAAGCCTTTAAAACAGCGTTTGAGAAAATTGATGCACAAAAAGACAGCTTAGGTCTTGATAGCGTTGTCTCTATGGCGGTCGGTCCAGAACTTCGTTGGGTAACAGGCCTTCATAACTTCAATGGCTATTTGTCAGCCGGTCTTGAATATGGAGATCGTTCCGTACTAGACAAATTACTTAAGGGTGAAGCGGATAGAAAACGTTTAGAAGAATACGCAGATTGGGTAGAATTATTGTTTGACTATGCAGAGAAACGTATTCTTCTTACGGGTAATTATGATGCACAAGTTGGTGCTTTTGCAACAGGTAAAACAGCTTTCATTCATCAAGGTAACTGGATTGACCCATGGTTAGCTGAAAATGGTGTTGATTTTGAGATGGGCTATGTACCTCATGCATCCGTTGCCGGTGAACATAATGCCATCTTTATTGGTGCACCTTCATACTATGTTCTTAATAAGGATAGTGAATACCTAGATGAAGCAAAAGCATTCCTAAACTTTATAGCAACATCAGAAGAAGGGCATAATTATATGGTCAATGAAGCCAAAATGATACCTGCATTTACAAATGTGACAATGACACCAGATGCCCCATTATCAGCAGATGTAGCCAAATGGCTCGTCAAAGAAAATGGCGCTTATACTTGGCTTCAAAATGATATGCCTGACGGCTTTGGTATGGGTACCATAGGACCAATATATGAGTCTTTTGCAAAAGGTGATATTACAAAAGCAGAATTTGCGAATCAATTGGCTGGGAAAATTGAAGAATTGGCGAATTAGTTGAACCGCTACCTACAACATATAGTCGTGAATGCTTGATATGCAATCTATATGCTGTAGGTAGATTTATTCAAAGGAATAGGTTCAATTAAGAGGAGGCTTGGATGGAGTCCGGTAAAAAAATTCGATTAAATGAAACGAAAACAATTGAATATATACAACAGATACAGCAAGTGTTGGATAAGAGTGACCACTATGAGGCGGTTAAGACGGTAACAAAAGACCATATGGGTGTAAAAAGAATAAACGCTCATGAGACTTTATTTGGGTTTTGGGTTCCGGGAATGAATCGTGGATACATCCATCAATTTGCCGCAACCCTCTATCTTGAGATTCTAAAACCTAAAGTCAGAAAAGTTGAAGAGGCTTTGAATACCCAGGAAGTCACTATGGACATTGTTCACCTGCCTCTTATGGTGGTTGAAGACTATTTGATAGGTGTAGTAGAAGGCTTAACACGGGGTAACAAAGAGCAACTGGGTGACTTGTATTGGTTAGTGGTGGATATGGATGACCGTAAAAAGTACATTCGAGATCCTTTAAGCTGCTCAGTACCTTTTGGTATCTATGGGCCATCAGAAGTATTTGATATGGAAACGATGTTTCATAATAGAAAGGACATGGATTATTTTCATCAAAACCATCTGGCCATTTATCCAGATGGCTCATACCAGGCCAATCATATCGGTTCCTGTTTGGAGATTCATACCCAAACAGCAACGGAGGAAGGTACTTTGGAAATGCTGACAAAACGTTTTCAGACTATCGGTGAGAAGATTCAAAGAAGCATAGATCAAGATTCTGAAGATCTATATGATCAATTAAGCAACAAAGACCTTAACTATATAGGTTTTGATACCATAGAATTAATGCCGGAAGTACCAACATCAGAAAGAGAGCATATTAAAGCGGAAACGGGAGAGTTTTTTACAATTGTAAATGGAAATACAGAGTGTATGACGGTTCGACTTAAAAAGCCAGATATATCCAACTGGGGTTACGATACGCCTATTTATGGATCTGTTGCAGTGAGCCCATCACTTTTAGGGACTTTAAGACCGAATGAATTATTAGGGTTGATTGAAACCTTGCATAATATGCCGGGTCGACCCATTCAGATCTGTATTGATTCGGTTCTTGGTCATTGTGATTTTCAAGGCGCTTTTCTTTTGGAAAGCTTTGATGAAGTACCGCAAGATACACATAATCCCAAATACATACACAGCAGTTTTTTAACAGGTCCTAATATGTATGGCAGAGATATTGATTTTTCCAGCCCAAACGTTAAAGCTATGTTATTAGAGATGCTCAGAAGAAAAGTGGATTATGGCTTTGACTGTATTCGGATTGATGGGGCACAGGATTTCATTAAGGCCAGAGACAAGCGTACCGGTTTCCGGATTCAGGATGATGCGTTTCTAAAGGAACTGGTGAGTATAGAGCAGAATATTAATGGCTTAATAAGGCACCTGGATATTAATCTTGAAGATGGGCGACCATGGCCAGATGATCTAAACTGGCTTTATAATTCGAAATATTTAGATCACACCATAGAAATGAACCTACCCCATGATGTAATACCTAAGCAATGGAGTCCGATAATTTTTGCCCATAATGTTCACGGCAAGTACAAGTGGTTTATGGATAAATGGGATCGTTTTGTTGAAGTCTTTAGGTATGGAGAACACTGGATCACTGGTCAGTCCAATCATGATAATGCAAGGTATTTCTATAAGATGGTATCGTCCCAATCATCGCTTGAGTATAAACCTGGAGATGCTTTTTCTAATTACTATAATCAATACCTTGGGGACACCCAAAAGCAAGTGGTCCATCATGCCATGGACCATGAGGCACTTTCGGCTTTAATGCTTGGTTTTTTGCCGGGGCACCCTATGTTTTTGCTTAATGCCTTGGTACACACGCCTTGGATGTTTCTTAGGGATATAGATGATACCTATAGGGTTGAGATTCTGGCTTCGGAAGGTGCAAAATTCTTTGAGTGGTATGTAGATGAAGCGACCTTTATGAGAAAAGATAATTTTACCTTGCTAAAAAGACAAGGCTTAGATGACTATAACCTATTGTTTAAAGTACTAAAGTACTTATATGAGCTACAGTCAAAAGTTAAAACAGATGCCCTAACAGCACGTGTGCTTTTTGAAGATCCAGGGGAAGAAGGATGTTATAAAGATGTTGAAGCAATCAAAAGTCAACTTAGCCGCCTAGTCCAACCAGAAACCAAAGAAGATAAAACATACGTCGATTTGTTGGTAAAACAAATGGAAAAAGATGCTCATGATTCGGAACAAAGAAGGATCAATGCAAGACAGCTCTTTGATAAAAATCTAAGCTTTTTAAAGAGGGCTTTACTGGATGTGACCAAGGATATAGAAGATAATGATCATATAGGAAATGAAAAAAGGATAAGATCATTGAATCAGCAACTGGATAAACTGGCGTATTTAATTGGTTTAAATGAAATGCAGCTTATGATGCTCCTTGAACATAGTAGAAAACAAAATGCTTATGATGTACAAGCTTGGTCTACAGATTCAAAATTAGTTGAACTTATGCCTAAGAAGGCCCGGTTCTATACTGATTCCGGAAGTGTCGATCTTAGAAAAATGGCAAGTATTTTCATGAAGGACGCTGTCTTGGCTTGTAAAGTTCATCGCTATGAGGATCGTATTGATCCGGCTCATACCAGATTCAACTTTGATCTACGACAGTTTAGAATACGTCATCCTTGGCTGATGTATAATTCGGTCAATCATGTGCGAAAAGATTATTTTGCCAGAAAATTATATATAAACGGTGCCAAAGAAACCGGAGAATGGGGTGACAAAGGTGATAAAGTCCTTTGTAACACAATCTATTATGGCTGGCGCACATCGCCGGATGAGGCCACTCAGATATTCTTCATTGCCAATATGGAAGGAGCGACGATTGATCTTTGTCCTTTAAATATTTTTCTGAATTTTGAAGGTGAATGGAAAGTTGCCCTCCATTCACCAACATTAGCATTAGAGAAAAAAACCATGAACAAAGAAGATCAAATAAAAGACTTCAAAAATGGTGAAGCACTCATATTGGAAAGAAAATTAATAGTCTAACACGTTCCCCCTTAAATAGACAAAAGGCGCAATCAAGAGAAGTATAATTGATTGCGCCTTTTGGAATTTTGGTGATAATCACACAAAAAGGTTGACAATAATAAAAAAAGTTGTATAATTATACTTAGTTAAACGTTTACTTAGATGGGATGGGCATGATATGAAAGTGACAATCAAGCATATTGCAGAATTAGCAGGCGTATCCATAGCGACAGTATCTAAGGTCATCAACCATAAAGATGAGAAAATCACCCATCAGACGAGAAATCGTGTACTTGAGGTTATTAAGGAACAAGGTTATATACCCAATCGTGTTGCCAGCTCCATGGTAACGAAGCGAACCAAAACCTTGGGTCTTATGATTCCAGACATTACCAACCCTTTCTTCCCTGAATTGGCAAGAGGTGTTGAAGATGGTGCCAATGAGAGGGGTTATACTCTTATTCTATGTAACTCAGACAACGACCTCCAAAAAGAAGAGAGTTATCTGGAGATGTTACAGGAGAAAATGGTGGACGGTATTATTTTTACAGCCTCCAGTCGACGTACAACCATGAGTCCAGCTTTTTTGAAGCTGAATATACCGGTGGTATCTGTGGACAGAGAGATTGAAGGACTAAAACTTGAAGGTAAGATCACCGTCGATAATGAAAAAGGTGCTTTTCAAGCGGTATGTTACTTATTGGACCAAGGTTATAGAAAAATTTATCATATATCAGGTCCTTTATTATCTAAGACCGCAAAAGACCGCTATGCCGGTTTTTTAAGGGCCCATAAGGAAAAAGGTATCGTGCCTGTAGAAGACCATCTTATAGAAGGGAACTATACCAGTACCCTCGGTTATGAGCATACCATTGGGCTTATTGAAGGCCATATAGATTTTGACAGTCTTTTTTGTGGCAATGACCTTATAGCCCTTGGAGCTTATAAAGCTTTACATGAAAAAAACATAAGAATCCCGCAGGACATCGGTATTATTGGGTTTGACGACATTTATATGGCTGAGATTGTCTCACCCGGACTGACAACGGTTAGACAACCTTCCTATATAATGGGTTATAAAGCGGCAGAGATGATGCTAGATCGTATTAAACATAAAGATGGGATACAAAGGGAATGGGTACTTGAAACGAAGTTAATGATACGTGGCAGTACGAAGTAAAAATTTAAGGGGTTAAACGTTTACCCTAGAGAGGTGAAGTGCATGAAAAAAATATTGGTGCTAGGTAGTTTGAACATGGACTTAGTGACGCGCGTAAAGATGACACCCAAAGTTGGAGAAACCCTCCTTGGCGAAGGCTTAGAGCAGATTCCCGGTGGCAAAGGCGCCAACCAAGCGGTTGCTGTTGGTAAATTAGGGGGAGAGGTAGCCATGCTTGGTCGTGTGGGTGTGGATGGATTTGGTGAAGTGCTGATGAAGAACCTATCTGTAAATGGTGTGGAAGCTCAATTCACTAAGGCGGTCCAAGGACTACCTACCGGTGTTGCTTTGATCATGGTTAACGATAGTGGGGACAATTCGATAGTGGTAATTCCCGGTGCGAACTTTGCACTTAAGAAGGAAGATCTCACTCAGGAGATGTTTGAAGGATGTGACTATCTATTAGCACAACTTGAGACACCTATAGAAACTACAGAGGCAGCTTTTTCCATGGCGAAGGAACAAGGGCTCTATACCATCCTAAACCCTGCACCGGCGAGAACCTTATCGAAACAATTAATTGGATTGACCGACTTATTAGTACCAAATGAAACAGAATTTGAAACCTTAACTGGTATACATCCCGATTCAGAGGCGCATATTAAAGAAGGTGCACAGATACTTTTTGATATGGGTGTGAAGGAAATCATCATCACTTTAGGAGAAGATGGGGCATGCCATGTGGATACTACAGGGCATCTACATTATGAAAAAGGCCATAAGGTAAAAGTACTTGATACAACGGCAGCAGGGGATAGCTTCATAGGTGGATTGCTATATGGTATGGCTCAGGGTGAAGACATAAAAGAAGCCATGAAACGAGCGGTCATTATTGGCGCTTTAACCGTAACTAAGCTAGGTGCCCAATCCTCACTACCAACTTTAAAAGAAGTGGAAGTCTATATAGGAGGTCTTAGATGAAAAAAGGTATCGTATTAAACGCAGAGATCGTTGAAGTAATTGCAAAAATGGGGCATATGGATGAGATTGTGATAGCCGATGCCGGCCTTCCGATTCCTCAGGGTGTTAGACGGATTGATTTAGCACTAAAAGCAGGAATACCTAATTTCATGGAGACTTTGGAAACCTTGATGACAGAATTTGTGTGCGAAGGAGCTACTCTAGCAAACGAGATTCAGACCATGAATCCTACTATAGAATTGGCAATAAAATCACGACTAAAAGATATACCTATCACCTATGTAAGTCACGATGATTTTAAAAAACAGACAATATCAGCAAAGGCCGTCATTCGAACTGGGGAGTGTAGCCCTTATGCAAATATAATTCTAAGATCTGGTGTGTTTTTTTAAAGGAGCTAAAATGAATAATCCGATACTAAAAATGGAAAATATTAGTAAAACTTTCCCTGGCGTTAAAGCTTTAGATGGTGTTCATTTGAATGTTTATGCAGGAAGGGTGATGGCGCTTTTGGGTGAAAACGGTGCCGGTAAGTCCACACTCATGAAGATACTTTCCGGCGTCTATGAACGAAGCGAAGGAGAAATATATTATATGGGTCAGCCGGTCATCTTCAAAAACGTTAAAGAATCTCAAGATGCCGGCATTGCCATTATACATCAGGAGTTGAATCTGGTGGATGAGCTGACCATAGCAGAAAATATTTTTCTTGGACGAGAACCTAAAAAAAGTTTTGGTGCGATCGATCGGAAGAAAATGCTAGCGGGTGCCAAGGCCTTACTTGAACGTCTTAATTTGGTTGAAGATCCTAATAAACTCATGAAGCAATTGTCAATAGGTCGAAAGCAAATGGTAGAAATCGCTAAGGCTTTGTCTCTTGATGCCAAGTTGATTATCATGGATGAACCGACGGATGCACTAACGGACAAAGAAACAGAAAGCCTTTATAAAGTTATACGGACGCTTAGAGATCAAGGTAAGAGCATTGTTTATATCTCTCATAGGCTGAAGGAAATATTTGAAATATGTGATGATATTACCATCCTAAGAGACGGTCGTTTCGTAGCCGAAAAGCAAGTCTCTGATATTGATGAAAATGCATTGATTGAAATGATGGTAGGTAGAAAACTGGAAGAACAATATCCATACGTTAAAGATCATCAAGGCGATCTTCTTCTAGAAGTAGTAGGCTTAGGTAATGATTTTGTTCACGACATCGATTTTATGCTCTATGCTGGGGAGATACTAGGTGTGTCCGGCTTAATGGGTGCCGGTCGTACAGAACTTGCCAAAACCTTATATGGCGCTTATCCGATAGAAAAAGGAACAATGAAACTTTCCGGTAATAAGATTCTACCCAAATCGGAAGCGGCTGTAATCAAAGCGGGATTGACTTATGTCTCAGAAGACCGTAAAAAAGACGGCCTAATTCTTAGCATGTCAGTGAAGGAGAACATATCCCTATCCGCCATGAATCGCATTACAAGACATCATATCATCAGAAAAAGTCAGGAGCTTGGATTGATTAAGGACTTTATCCGTCAGTTATCCATCAAGACGCCCTCTGAAGTACAAAAGGTTAAGAATCTAAGCGGTGGCAATCAGCAAAAAGTGAGCATCGCCAAAAGCTTGATGACAAGACCGAAAGTATTGGTCTTAGATGAACCAACGAGAGGCGTGGATGTTGGCGCAAAAAAAGAAATCTATGACCTGATGAATCAGTTTAAGAAAGAGGGTATGGGCATCTTGATGATATCCTCAGAAATACCTGAACTTATTGGTATGTGTGACCGGATTCTTGTCATGCATGAAGGTACTATACAAGGAGAATTGACACGAGCTGAAGCCACACAAGAGAACATCATGCGTTATGCTGTCGGATTAGAAGGAGGCAAGTCATGAAACAAGAGTATAAAGAAAATCTAAGGCGCTTTCAATCTGTCTTCGGATTGTTGCTTTTCACCTTCATTATTTCATTAGTAAGTGACCGTTTTCTTACCGGGTCTAATATATTTAACGTGCTTAGACAAACCTCAATTAATGCAATCATAGCAGCAGGGATGACTTTTGTCATCTTAACGGGTGGGATTGATCTATCTGTAGGTTCCACCTTTGCTTTTTCAGGTGCTATCGGTGCTTACTTGATAGGCATAGGCCAACCGGTGATGGTTGCGGTGGCAGGTGCATTGTTCATCGGTCTCTTGATTGGGATGGCCAATGGTTTCATCATTGCCCATTGGAACCTTCAGCCATTTATCGTAACTCTAGCCACCATGACCATCTTTAGAGGTGCCACCTTGGTTTTTACAGACGGAAAACCCATTGGAACCGGCTATGACGGCCGTGCAGCCATATTTGCCAAAATCGGTGGCGGTTATACTTTAGGTATACCCAATCCGATTCTAATCATGATTGTACTTTTTGGCTTGGCATATTACATCTTAAAACACATGAGTATGGGACGATATATTTATGCGACAGGTGGCAACCAGGAAGCGACCAAGCTTTCCGGTGTCAGCATTAAAAAGGTCAAGGTATTCGTATATGGTATCAGTGGTTTGTTTGCTGCCATATCGGGTATGATTATCACTTCAAGACTTTCCTCAGCACAGCCAACAGCAGGTACAGGCTATGAGCTAGATGCCATAGCAGCTGTTGTACTTGGTGGTACGTCCTTGGCTGGCGGGGTTGGATCTATATTAGGAACAGTAATTGGCGCACTCATCATTGGGATCTTAAACAACGCACTGAATCTGTTGAACGTGTCATCTTATTATCAGCAGCTTGCAAAAGGCCTGGTCATACTGATTGCTGTGTTGTTAGATCGAAAAGAAAAATTATAGGGAGGAAACAAAATGAAAAAGGTATTGGTAGTATTATTAACAATGGTCATGGTAGTAAGTTTATTGGTAGCATGTGGTAAAAAAGAAGAAGAGGCCGCTGTAGGTGGTGAAAAAGTAGGTTTAATCGTATCGACCCTTAATAATCCTTTCTTTGTAACTTTAAAAGAAGGTGCCGAGGCAAAAGCAACAGAACTGGGTATGGAATTGGTAGTTCTTGACTCGCAAAACGATCCGGCAAAAGAACTGGCTAATATGGAAGATTTATTAACTCAGGGTGTGAGTGTTATACTCATTAACCCAACAGACTCAGATGCTGTAATAGGCGCTATTGCTATGGCCAATGAAAAAGACATTCCGGTAATCACTCTAGACCGTGGCGCCAATGGTGGAGAAGTGGTAACTCACATTGCATCCGACAACGTAGCGGGTGGTCTTATGGCAGGTGACTACATTGCAGAATTACTTGGCGGTAGTGGTAACGTCGTAGAACTTGAAGGCATAGCAGGAACCAGTGCAGCCAGAGATCGAGGTCAAGGCTTTAATGATGCTATAGGCACAACCGACATAGAAGTCGTGGCCAAGCAAGTAGCAGACTTTGATCGTACAAAAGGCTTGTCTGTTATGGAAAACATCCTTCAAGCTCAACCTGAAATCGACGCTGTCTTTGCTCATAATGATGAAATGGCCCTGGGTGCATTAACAGCGGTGGAAGCTTCTGGAAGAGACATTCTGATTGTTGGCTTTGATGCGACAGATGACGCGGTCAAAGCAGTAGAAGAAGGTAAGCTGGCAGCAACGGTGGCACAACAACCGAGTTTGATTGGTAGCTTGGGTGTGGAAGCGGCTCTAAAAGCCATTATGGGAGAAAGCCTAGATGCTTATGTACCGGTTGATTTGATGTTGGTTAAATAGCTTTTATTAATCGCAATAATACGACTTAATAAATATATTAATAAAAAAGGAAGATAGTCTTAAATCGGGACTTCTTCCTTCTTTTTTGAGAACTTTGAAAGGTAATCGGGCGTATTTACAAAAATGTCATAATTTAGCCATATAATTATGTTAGTATGATTAAGGATTTTAGTATTATGTAACAAAAAAGTCCTAATTAAGTCCTAGTTTTGCCTAATTAAGTCCTACGAATTTCTTTACAAAGGCTATGTTCTATGATATTATAAAATAAGTTATTACAGAAATGTTACAAAACTATGGAGGCTAACCATGAATGGGGTTCTTAAATATAAAGAGAATTTCTTTCTTAGATATAAGAAAGAAATCGCTCTGACTTTAGGTGCGGTACTGATTTTTTCTGCTGTGGTCAGATATACACCAAGTGATGTTACACAAAGTGGGGCTGTACAAGCACGAAATTCAAACAATCAATTAGTTGAAGAACAACTTGTAGCAAAGGGCTACAATGTCTTAATAGATGGGGTTAGACTTGGCGTTGTTAGAAATAAAGACGAAGGTCAAGCGGCTACCAATCAAGCACTTGAAATGGTCATTGCCGATCTAGGGTATAATCCCGAAGTAGAGCCGGTATTGACCTTTGAGAGCGATTACTCTGAAGAAGAAAACTACATGGCGCCTGAAGAACTGGCAACATTAATCGCAAGTCAGGTGATTCACAACCTAGAACGGCACAAAGTTATGGCCTATGTCATGAAGATAGGCGATGATTTTACTGTTGCGGTCAAAAATGAAGAAGACATCAAGAAGGTATTGCTAAATGCTCAAAGCATTTATGTGAACACAGATATGGCATTAGATATAAGTCTAGCAAAAGATGAGCATAATGGCCTAATCATTAAGCCCCAAGTAATCATGTTAAAAGAAGATGAAGGCGCCTCCAATAGAACGTTTACAACAACCATAACTGCGAATGCAGAAACAATAGATGAGGCTTCTTTGGATACACCTAAAGATGTATCCAAAGAGGGTGTTACTGTGGAGGTAGATTTTGCAGAGTCGGTTATGGCTGTAGAGGCTTATGTTTTTGAGGATGAAGTGCTATCTGTAGATGAAGCAACAGCATTGATTACAAAGGAAAATGAGGAAGCAAAGCTATACACGGTTGTTTCCGGCGATGCACCGTCGACCATCGCAGCTAATAATAGTATGCCACTAGCTCAGCTGTATGAATTAAACCCTGGGCTTGAACAAAATACTTTAAAAATGAAAATAGGTGACGAATTGGTGGTTATGGTACCTGAACCGGAGTTATCTATTGCAACTAAAGAAGAAGTGGTTTATACTGAATCGATTATTAAGGGTGTGTCTTATGTGGATAATCCTAATGTATATAAGGGGTCAGATAGCGTGGTTGACGCCGGTTATGATGGTGTGTTAGAATTAACAGCTGTTGTGTCAAAAGTCAATGGTAAAGAAATCGGCCGAGAAATAACGAAGCAAACCGTTTTAAAAGAAGCAAAAGATAAGGTAATATCCAGAGGTATAAAGCCATTGCCTAAAAAAGGTGCAACCGGCAGCTATAAATTCCCTTTAACCAGCTTTAAAGTAACTTCGCCTTTTGGCAGAAGATGGGGTGCTTTTCATGCAGGTGTTGATTTGTCAGCGCCGACGGGTACTACAGTGAGAGCATCTGATGGTGGTACGGTGACAATCGCCGGTTGGCGTGGTAATTATGGTTATTTAGTTGAGATCGATCATGGCAATGGTATAAGAACACGATATGGTCATAACAGTAAGATTAATGTAAAAGTAGGACAAAAAGTAGCCCAGTATGAAACCATAGCAAAAGTAGGTAGTACAGGTAGAAGTACAGGACCACATGTTCATTTTGAAATACGTTTTGATGGTGTTGCAGCAAACCCAATGAATTATCTAGAATACTAACCATGGTTAAAGAGTCAAAACTATATAGTTGAACTTTTACATACAAGATATAGTTATGAGTGTATCATAGATACAGGGCGGTGCCAAAAGGCACGCCCAAAGCAAAAACGGTTTACGTAAGTGTTGTACTTACACCCAGCATTTACGTAAATTGTTTGTTGTGTCATATTGAAGCCGACGAATGAATTAGAGTTCGTTAAGAGACTGGGAGGTCCCAATGGATAAATCTAAAATTGGCAGTTTGAAGAAAAATATAAAAAACTTAGTAATAAAAGCATCTGAGTTAAATAAGGTTATATTCAATAAGTTAGATGTTTTTAAATCATATATTAAAAAATTAAGTCCTAAAGATTTTATTGTGAATAAGTTAAGTTTCAAGCATATGTCTCTAAAGAGCTTTAAGAGATCGAAGTGGAAAAAAGTAGACTGGAAAAGTGTAAAAGTGACCATAGCTATTATCATAAGAGAACCTAAAAGGGTCATAGCTATGGGAGTTGTAGGTGTTATGCTCATGTCAGGCATAGGTGTTGCCCAGAGTTTTATGATATCAATGGGTTCACAAGTATCCGTGGCTTCAGAGGATGAAGATGTCAGCTATGTTGAGGTGATATTCAACGATCAATTGGTAGGTTATGTGCCAAGTTTAGTTGTCGGAAAAACGATGGTAGAAGTTGCAAAGTCGAATATTATTGAACGCATTGGTTATGATCCTGAGCTGACTCAAAATATAAGATACAACCCAAGACATGGGGAAAAAATGATTTTCACAGATGAAAAAGAGCTTCTAGTGATGCTAGAAAATACCATGTACGCGTCAATTGAAAATCATAAAATCAAAGGTTATGTCATGAAGATAGGGGATGATTTTACAGTTGCCCTTGAAAATGAGGAAGCCTTAAAAGCCGTTCTGGAAGGTGCACAAAAAGTATATCTAGAAGAAGAAAGCGCGGTGAGTGTGGAAATGAAAAGAGATCCACATAACACCTTAGTCATGAAGCCGGTTATTAAAGTATTACAAAAAGAATTAAAAGTTGATCGGAATTTCTTAACCTCTGCGACTCTAAACGATACAGCTGAAAATGAAGAAGCAGGCAAAGTATTTCAATCAGTGGTCAAAGAAATTAGCTTAGAACAACAGATTGTCATTATTGAAGCTTTTGTAAATGAAGATGAAATCGTGGATGTTGAAACAGCTACAACGATGATTACCAAAGAAAATGAAAAAGTAAAAACATATACGGTACAGTCCGGCGATTCACCGTCCACGATTGCAGTATCTAATGGTATGACAACGAGAGCCCTGTATGATTTAAATGCCGGTTTAGAGGAAAGAGCAAGTAAGATACAAATAGGTGAAGAGTTGATTGTTATGGTACCTGAACCTGAGTTATTTGTCTCATCAGTTGAAGAAGTGGTTTACACAGAAATCATAGATAAACAGAAGGTTTATGTGGATAATCCTAATGCATATATAGGTACAGATGAGGTCCTTGAACCGGGTGTTGAAGGTGTGCTAGAAGTCCACGCACTTATTAAAAAACTAAATGGTAAAGAGTTTGATAGAGTGATTCTTGAAGAAACTGTAATATCCAACCCAACAACGGAAAAGATCTTAAGAGGTTCTAAAGCATTACCAATTACAAATGCAACTGGTACTTTCCAAGTACCTATGATAAAATATAGGTTAACCTCCAAATTTGGTCCTAGGTGGGGAAGAATGCACACCGGTATTGATTTGGCTGCGCCAAGAGGAACGGAAATCAAGGCTGCAGATGGCGGACGTGTCATAGCAGCTGGCTGGGACGGCGGCTATGGTTATAGAGTGGTTATCGACCATGGTAATGGTATGACTTCCTTATATGCCCATTGTAGCTCGATTTACGTTAAAGTTGGTCAAGACGTGGGGAAATATGAAAGAATCGCAGCCGTTGGTAATACAGGTAATAGTACGGGACCTCATTTACATTTTGAGATTCATGTAAACGGTGTTAGAAAAGACCCGATGAAGTATTTAAAATTCTAATGTAGGGTTAAAGCGTCTAAGCTATATAATATTGACCCTTTAACCAGTGTGTGTTGGACTAAATAGAGTCCAAGAAATGTAGAGGTAAAAGTATGGCAAAAATATTGGTCGTAGATGATGAAAAAGCAATTGTTGACATACTCAAGTTCAATCTTGAAAGAGAAGGCTTTACTGTGGTGACAGCAGCAGATGGTGAAGAAGGCATACGAATGTTCCATAAAGAACAGCCGGATTTAATTTTGCTGGATATTATGATGCCTAAAATAGATGGCTTACAGGCCTGTAAAACAATACGAACGGAATCTAATGTACCAATCATTATGTTGACAGCCAGAGCAGAAGAAGTTGATAAAGTGTTGGGTTTAGAGTTCGGTGCTGATGACTATGTAACGAAACCTTTTGGTGTACGTGAGTTGATTGCTAGAGTTAAGTCTAACATACGACGAACATCTATGGATTATGATCATACAAAGAACACACAAATCATTCATGTAAGCAATATGACCATTAATGTGGATAAATATGAAGTGAGCAAGGACGAAGTCGTCATCGATTTAACCGTTCGAGAATATGAGTTGCTCAAGTTCTTAGCTACACAGAAGAACCAGATTTTTACAAGAGAACAGCTTCTAGAGAAAGTTTGGGGCTATGAGTACTATGGTGATGTAAGAACTGTGGATGTTACCATTCGTAGACTAAGAGAAAAAGTAGAAGACGATGCAAGCAAACCTGGGTTTATTCTAACCAAAAGAGGTATTGGCTACTATTTTAAAGGCTAGAAAGCAATAATAGGTACAAAGTCTAGTGAAAGTTGGAAATGCAATGAGTATAAGCATACGATGGCGTTTGGTACTTATGTATGTACTTATGGTTGTAATTGTCATGATGGTTAGCGGGACGATGATCGTACTCTTGGTTCGAAGCAATGAAATGGAGTCGGTTCAAGAAAGCATCCAGTTAGCCGTTGAGGCAATTAAAACAACAGCCTTTGAAGATGTGAATATCGATGACATTGAAGATGTCAAATTGAAGTTATCAGATGTCTATGAAAAATATGCAGCACTCTACAAAGGAAAACGCGTTTTTTTGCTGGATCGAACTTCTAGAGTGGTACTGCCGCTTAGTGATGCTGAAAAAGGGTTAAGTTTTCCCACCCATCAAGTTATGGGAGCTATTGAAGATGGACAACCCTATGAGATGTATGACAAGAACCGGAGCTTACCGGGGGATGATAGGAAATACATAGGTTATGCAGAGAACATAAAAGACAGTAACGGCCGAGTGGTTTATGTGGTCTATGTCTTAGGTGAAACAACATCTGTCACCAACAGCATTGAGAAAACCATCATGGTGATTATCTCGGCAGCTGCGGTGGCTATTTTGATTGCGGTTGTACTGGGCTTTATCTTTTCAGACTTTTTGACCAAACCGATTACCGCCTTGACGGTTAAAGCCAGAGATATGGCAAGAGGTCATTTAGATAAACCGATTAAAGTATATGCAAACGATGAGATTGGTCAATTAACGAAGAATTTTAACAGAATGGCAAAATCATTGAATGAAACTCTAAATGAGATTACCAGTGAGAAAAATAAATTAGAAATTGTTTTTAAACATATGACAGATGGTATACTGGTATTTGATAAAGTAGGGGTTATGATTCATTCCAACCCGGCGTCTATTGATATGCTTAAGTTAGATAAGCAGATTAGTTTCCAAGAAGTATTTAACCCTTATTTGGGGGTTGGTTATAATGAATTAAAAAATATGGTGCAGGAAGAAACCATTCTTCATGTTGTCATTGTAGAACATAGATATTATAGTGTTTATTTTGCCAAATTTTTAGATCAACACAATGAAGCCGTTGGTCTTATTTGTGTTATACAGGACATAACAGAACACAAAAAGTTGGAAGAGATGCAAAAAGAATTTGTTGCTAATGTATCTCATGAGCTTAGAACCCCGCTGACGACAATAAAAAGTTATACAGAGACTTTGCTTGAAGGTACATTAGAAGACACAGAAATCGCCACAAGATTTTTGAATGTTATCAATCATGAAAGTGACAGAATGACCGCGTTGGTTCAGGACCTTCTCGAATTATCCAAGTTGGATAATAAACAAATCAAGTTCGCTATGAATGATATTAATCTGGAGAGCATATTAGACGATAGTATTAATAAATACCGTATTCATTCTGAGAAAAAAAATCAAAGCCTCATTTACCATAAACCGAACTACGCGTATAGGACCATTGGCGATGTCAATCGTATTGAACAAGTCATCAAAAATATTATTTCAAATGCAGTTAAATATAGTCCGGAAGGCGCTATTATTGAGATTGATATGGAAGATCAGAATAAATATATCAAAGTCTCTGTAGCGGACAACGGCTTGGGCATAAGTAAGGATGACTTGAAGAGGATTTTTGAGAGATTTTATCGCGTAGATAAAGCCAGATCCAGAGAAATGGGAGGAACTGGACTTGGGTTGGCGATTGCCAAAGAGATTATGGAGTATCATGGTGGAAAAATACTGGTCGATTCTGAAGTGGGCGTTGGCACAACCTTCGAGTTATATTTTCTTAAAAAACAAGGATAGTTCATATTAATCTTACAGGAGCCTTATTCGACGTAGTATGCCCTATAGTTACCTTAACTGTTAGCCAAACGTTATGTATTTGTAATCATAGTGTAATCTAAGACTTATATAATCATAGTGTGGATGTTTATGTTCATTCTTTTTAGAGAATATAAGTAAGGTGGTGAAGCATATGTTTAAGCAATTTATTAAAATTTGTATTCTTTTTACAATAGTTATGGTCTTAAGTTCAGTTGCAGCCTATGCGGAACCTATAGAAGCCAATCAAGCTGCATTTAATACATATCTCAATACATTTAATTTAACAGAACAAAATATTGAGTATGGGAATAATAGATTAGACACAGGTATGACAACACAAGCGTTGAGTACAGTAGGAACTCTAAAAATAAGCAATGGATTTAGTAGGCAAGCGTTCTCTACTTTTGCAAGTGACAAGAGTATTGTAGGACAAGGCCAGTCGGGTTCTGTAGTAGGACTAATGGTATATACAGTTAATAGCAATCAGCAAAAAGTGATTGAAAGCTATGCGATTAAGACATTAGGTGCATCCGGTATGTTCAGTGAAACCATTACCTATGCCTCTAATCGTACTCAATATCTTGTGATTGCTGTAAAAGATCATCAAGGTGTAACTAGGAGAATTTTTGAAATCACGACGAAAGCCATGGAAACTAAAGTAAAACTTGAAAACATTCAGATAAGATTTGTTAGTGAAGACAAGCAAGTTAATACATCAGTGGAATCTATGTATGATTGGCTTAAGTTGAAGAGCAATGTAGAGTTTTAATAAAAGCACTGTAAGGATACTTTCGAGGTTATAATGATGAAAGCAGCCGTAAGCACCATCAAAATTGTAATATTAATAACACTAATTGTCACCAGTGTTTATCAGACAAGTAGGTTATGGTTTGACGATCAATCAGACCCTAACCTTTTTTATCGCATTTTCTCATCTTCTACCATAGAAAATCTGGAGGCTGTGAGAGATGCCGGTAATATGATAACACCCAAGCAATTGGGTGTCTATCTAGGCCACCCCAATCTTGAATACACGATTGTAAAAAAGGGGGTCCCCCATTATGAAACCCTTAGAAGTGAGTCTATCAAGATCTTAATAATGGGCCTTGATCAAAAGTATTATGTTGGTGTTGTAGAAGATAAAGCGTTGCTTTGGAGTAATCAGCATACCAGCATTCATCTGGATTTTCCTTTGGAACAGGCGATTCTTGCCAGAAACTTAGGTATCTCGCAAAAGGCACTTGAAAGTATTGGATCAGTGGATACAATTTTGATTATGCCGGCTTTTAGAAATGAAATATGGCTAAATATTTACTTGGAAGACCCTTCAACAGGTCTGTATCATCACTATCAAGTTCCCAAATCGGAGGTTGTAATCGCCAATGATTCGTTGGCATATCAGTTATCGAATGTCGTAGCAAATGGCAGTAGGACATCTTTTATTTCCACACTTAAAAACAACATACCTTATTATAGTAAACATCTTTTATTACCCTTGCCATCAGAAGATAACCGCTATCATGATCCGATTTTCATGAGGATTCCGTTTGTGTCGGATGCTGCGGTTAATGTCTCAGAGTTAGATGGTTACGTAAGTCTGTTTTTTGATAATCCGGATATTATGAAAGCAATCCCACTTGAGAATGAGGTTCGCTACGTAGATGGGAATGTTGTGGTTCGATATAACACAGAAGGATTAATTGAGTATAATCGTATAGTCAAAGAAAATGCCGAATCGACCAGTTTAACCCTTGCCCTAACGGTAGCCAACCAATTTATTGAGCAAGATATTCAAAGAATGCCTACAGAATATTTTTTGAAGACCTATCTTCAAGAGGCTCAAAGAACGGTTTTCTACTATGATATTGGCTTTAATGATTATCCCTTTGTCTTGACAGAAGAAGTCAAACAGAAATACGGCATGTCACATGCCATTGAAGTTACTGTTAGTGGCGATAAAGTCATTAAATACAGAAGAATATTAAGGAA
Organism: Petrocella sp.; assembly: GCF_059865615.1. NCBI lineage: Bacteria > Bacillati > Bacillota > Clostridia > Lachnospirales > Vallitaleaceae > Petrocella > Petrocella sp. Next base: position 39,394 of record NZ_JCBCDA010000043.1, read on the forward strand.
AATTGATGACATGAATCCTCAGAACAAGACCTTTCAAGCTAAGTATGAAAATATTCTTGATAAAGTCATCCTTGAAGCAGGCACCTTGGATGTTGAGATTGAAGAAATGTATCTTGGTTACAGTTGGAATAGGGATACGATGGAAATGTCACTTAATTGGGTTGTTCAGTATGACGGTAGCCCTCACTTTTATCTTGTGGAATGAGGTGTTTCTATGAACATGCAAAAAATGTTGAATGGCTTTATTATTATTTTCCTAGTGATCAATGTCGTTTTGTTTTTATTTATCTTTCAAAGAGAAAACACCAGGTACACACTTTCGAGTGAACGTGTCATTCAACTTGAAAATATTCTTGAGAAAAATAATATATATTTGGTAGACCATTTACCGAATTTTTACCCTAAAAGTAGACTGAGAGTGTCGATGCCTATAGATATGGAGAAAGAGTTGGTGGAAGGCTTTTTTCTAGATGAAGCGGTGCGGTTTATAATCTCAGCGAACGCCCACACCCATGAGACATCAAGAGAACGCCTTACTTTTGATCAAGTCAATGAAAAAGGTAGAGTTTTTTATGGAAGTAGTGAACCCACTTTTGTACCTAATAATTTATTAGACCATGAAAAAATCAAAACGGTTTCTCAGTTTGTAAAAGAAGTGACCCTAGGTAAGGGGAAGTTCGAGTTGACAGATCAACGAGATGGAGATGATTTTTCCATCTATTACTATAATGAACGATTTTTAGGAGAGCTTATTTTTTCTAATGAAACGGTTGTACGTATTGAAAAAGAAGGTATTACAGAAGCCAGAGCTATAAGGTATGTGCCTCAAGGTTTTGTTGGTAGTCCTCTTGAAATATTCCCGGCAGATGAGGCTTTATATAAGTTTATGAATTATATTAGAGCATTTGAAGAAACAAGCATTATGATTACAGATTTGGATCTTGGCTATGCAATTGGTCAGAGCACCCTTGAGAATGTTATATGGATAGAAATTGAACCTTATTATAGAATTAAACTGAATACGGGGCAAACTTATTTTATCAATGCTTACACTAATGAAATATATAGGCCTTAAGTAATACCTGAAGAGGTGGTTTTGATATGTATGTACTTGCTATAGATTGTGGCACACAAAGTTTGAAGGCGGTGGTTTTTGACAAAACAGGTAAAACCATAGCGGTTCAGCGCGTTGGATTTGAGCCTTACTATGCCAATATGCCTGGTTATGCAGAACAAGATCCGGAAATGTATTATAAAAGCCTTTGCAAAGCAACAAGAAATCTGATAGAAGCCCATCCTATTTTATACGATGCAATTGGAGCGGTTACGGTGACTACACAAAGGGATATGGCTATCTGTGTGGATGAGCAGGGGGTTGCTCTAAGACCGGCTATTATTTGGGCAGACCAACGGATGATTAAGGTGCCAAGAAAGATGGCATTTCATCATCGTTTAGCGTTTACCGCTATAGGCATGAAACCTACGACGGACATTCTAAGTAGAAGTTGTAAGGCACATTGGATACAAGATCATGAGCCCAAGATATGGGAAAAAACTTATAAATATCTTCAGTTGTCAGGGTACTTAAACCATAAATTGACAGGCCTTTTTTTAGACTCAGTAGCTAGTCAAATAGGCCATATTCCCTTCAGTTATAAACATTTTCGTTGGGAGAAAAAGAATAGTCTTAAGCATGACATTTTTCATATTGAAGATGATAAACTATGTACCTTAGCTCAGTCATCAGAGACGATAGGCAGACTAACGGGTAAGGCAGCTGAAGAAACAGGACTTAGACCTAATCTAAAAGTCATTGCTGCCGGTTCGGATAAGGGGTGTGAAACCCTTGGTGTAGGTTGTATGGATAATGAAAGCATATCCATATCCTTGGGTTCTCAAGCGAGTGTCCAAACGACAACAAGTAAGTACTATGAGGCGCTAACTTTTATACCGCCTTTTCAAGCGGTTATACCCGGCTATTACAATCCTGAGGTACAGATTTATAGAGGTTATTGGATGATTTCATGGTTTAAGAAAGAGTTTGCAGCAAAAGAAGTGAAGTTAGCCGAGAAACTAGGGATCACGCCGGAAGCGTTATTAGAAAAGGCTTTAGTAAAGATTCCACCCGGCTCAGATGGATTGATTTTACAACCTTATTGGGGCGCAGGCGTGAAGATGCATGATGCCAAAGGGGCGATTTTGGGATTTTCAGATGATCATACCCGTTTGCATATCTATCGTGCTATTATTGAAGGGATTGGTTTTGCGCTTTTTGAAGGTATGCAACGTATAGAGAAAAAATCGAAAATCAAAGTTAGAAAAATCATGGTCTCAGGTGGCGGTTCACAAAGTGATGCCATATGCCAGATTACAGCCAATATCTTTAATCTTCCAGTTAATAGGGTCCAGACATATGAAACTTCAGCCCTAGGAGCTGCCATAGCCGGTTTTGTAGGATTGAAGGTTTACGCTGATTATGAGGAAGCAATACTACATATGGTCCATAATCAAGATGCGTTTCTACCTCAAAAAGATCAAGTTGACCTATACGAAAGAATCTATCATAGAATCTATAAAAAAATCTACAAAAGGCTCAAACCCATTTATAAAAGTTTTGATCAATTATGACACGTTCATATTATGAACAATTTACTGTAAAATAGGAGAAATCCTTTTAAATATAGGCTTTTTGAACGTTTATTTTTACAAATGAAATAAGCTATGTTATACTATATAAGATTATAATTGAAATATTTTGAGAGCATTAATAGATAAGAGGTGTATTATGAATCAATTTTTAATAAAAGGCGGTAAGCCTCTAAGTGGGGAAGTCGCGGTAAGTGGTGCCAAAAATGCCGCTCTTGGTATATTGCCTGCAGCATTATTATCTCGTGATATATGTAGGATTGAGAATGTACCATGTGTGAATGATATTACAGTATTACTTGAGGCCATGGAAGACCTAGGTGTTAAGATTAAGTTTGAAGACAACAACCATACAGTGATTATGGACTGTCGGCATATCAAAAAACTCACTGTGGATTATGAACATATTAAGAAAATTCGTGCTTCCTATTATTTGTTAGGCGCCCTTTTAGGCGCTTATAACAAGTCGGAGGTGGCATTGCCTGGTGGTTGTAATATAGGGAGTCGTCCTATTGATCAACATATTAAAGGCTTTGAAGCCCTTGGTGCCATTGTAGACATTGAACACGGCATGATTAAGGTCAAAGCCCATAGCCTTGTAGGAGTTACTATCTATTTGGATATGGCCAGTGTAGGTGCTACCATCAACATCATGATGGCAGCGGTAATGGCAGAAGGTGTTACGCAGATTGAAAACCCTGCCAAGGAGCCACATATCGTTGATGTTGCCAACTTTTTAAACAGTATGGGTGCAAATATAAAAGGTGCCGGTACAGATGTTATTAAGATTAGCGGTGTCAAAAAAATGCACGGTACGGAGTACATGATTATTCCGGATCAGATTGAAGCAGGTACCTATATGGTTGCAAGTGCCATAACAGGTGGGGATGTCACGATTACCAACCTGATTCCAAAACATATGGAAGCGGTTGTAGCTAAGCTGCATGAAATGGGCGTCGGTGTAGAAGAGTACGATGATGCTATTCGGGTCTATAAGAAAGAAAAGTTAAAAAACATACAAGTCAAGACCTTACCTTATCCAGGGTTCCCGACAGATATGCAACCCCAATTTACTGCTTTGCTATCTATTGCAGAAGGCACAAGTATTATGACGGAGAGCATATTCGAAAACAGATTCACTTATACCAGTGATTTGTCTAGAATGGGTGCATCGATTAAGGTGGAGGGAAACACAGCTATTGTGACAGGTGCAGCCGAGTTGACCGGAGCGGAAGTCAATGCGCCGGACCTTAGAGCGGGCGCTGCTTTGGTCTTAGCCGGGCTTGCTGCAAAAGGTGAAACGTTAATCAATAATATTCAGTATATTGATAGGGGTTACGAGCATTTTGAAGATAAGCTTAGAGGCCTCGGTGGAGAAATCTATCGAATTACCGAAAAAACCAGTAAAGAAACTTTTAAAGTTATGTAGTTATAAACTAAACTTTCTCAAATACAAGAAAAGAAGCTTCGCTTCGTTATGAGCTCTGCTCATATTTCTAAACGGTTCGAAAGGTAAGATTTCCTTGATAGTTACATAGCATAGTCTTTTCTAGAGAATAATAAAAGAACAAGTTGACGGACAATCAACTTGTTCTTTTTGCAGTTTTTGATAAAAAAACCGTGTGACTTATAGCGGTTTTGGAGAATCTACCGGACAAACGTCAGCACAAGCGCCACAGTCGATACATTCGTCAGCATCGATAACATAAATGCCTTCGCCTTCAGTGATGCAGTTTACTGGACACTCAGATTCACAAGCGCCACATGAGATACAATCATCATTAATAAAATATGCCATTTCAAGCACCTCCATATTAGTTGTGAGTATATGCAAATATTACATGGTTACTCATTCTAGACTTACCACCTTATTGTAAACCAAATGCTTCTTTGTGTAAAGACTTTTATGTTAAGCGGTGACTACATTTAGATTATGTTTCTTTAATATTGCCATGGCCTCAATCATTTGTATTTTGGTGGGTTCATCAAAATCATGGAGCCGGTAAGTTTCCCCTAGTGCTTCCCATTTGTATTCGCCCATCTTGTGAAAAGGTAATATTTCTATTTTTTCAATATTATCATATTGACTTAAGTGAAGAGCCAAAGCTTCTATGGCTTTAGGTTGATCCGTAAGGCCCGGTACCAACACATAGCGAATCCAGACGGGTTTGTCTAAATCACCAAGATAATGTAAAAAATCTAAAGTAGGTTGTAGTTTGGCCCCGGTAATAAAATCATATTGCTTAGGGTCAGAATGCTTGACATCCAATAAAACCAGATCCACAGCATCGATAACTTTTTTTGCAGCATCATTAAAGACATAACCAGAAGTGTCAATGGCGGTATGTATACCCTCATCTTTGCAGGCCATAATCAGTTCATATACAAATTCAATCTGAAGCAAAGGTTCACCTCCGGTTATGGTGACACCACCATTTGAAAAACGCATAAAAGATTTGTATTTAACAATCTCCTTCATGAGACTTTCTACTGTCATATCTGTTCCGGCACCAATTTTCCAGGTGTCAGGGTTGTGGCAGTATTGGCAACGCAGGGGGCATCCTTGAAGAAACAGAACAAATCGGATGCCGGGGCCGTCAACCGTGCCACAGCTTTCAATAGAGTGTATTTTACCGTGTTTCAATGTGATCGACCTCCTAGTTTCATTATTCATGCTCGCTCGTGGAAGGTTCTGTGAATAACATCAAGTTGTTGTTCGCGTGTAAGCTTGACAAAATTAACGGCATAACCGGAAACGCGTATGGTTAATTGAGGATAGGATTCAGGATGCTCCATAGCATCAATAAGCGTCTCTTTATCAAATACATTTACATTAATATGATGTCCACCGTCATAGAAATAACCGTCTAGCAGCCCCATCAGATTATTGACCTGTTGCGTCTTGTCTTTACCAAGAGCCCTTGGTACGATGGAGAAAGTGTAGCTGATGCCATCTTCTGCTTGATCGTAGGGTAACTTAGCCACAGAAGCCATGGAAGCTATGGCGCCATGGTGATCGCGCCCATGCATAGGATTGGCTCCGGGGGCAAAGGGCTCACCGGCTTTTCGACCATCAGGGGTTGAACCAGTCATCTTACCATAAACCACATTAGAGGTAATGGTAAGAATGGACATGGTAGGCGTGGAATCTCTATATGTTTTGTGTCGTCTTAACTTGGTCATAAACTGCTCAACCACATCTTTAGCGATTTGATCAACTGCATCATCATTGTTTCCAAAAGCAGGATAGCTGTCGGGCTTAACTTCATAATCGATAGCGAGACCATCGGCGTTACGTATGATTTTTACTTTAGAATACTTAATTGCTGAAAGAGAATCAGCGACAACAGATAAACCGGCAATGCCGCAAGCGGACGTACGATGGACATCACGGTCATGTAGAGCCAGTTGAAGCTTTTCATAAGCATATTTATCATGCATATAATGGATAATGTTCAAAGTATTAATATAGAGTTGAGACAGCCAGTCCATTACCATATCAAACCTGGGCATGACTTCTTCATAAGTCAGTTCATCACCGGTGATGGGTGCAAAAATGGGTGCAATCTGTAAACCTGTTTTTTCATCTTTACCACCATTAATGGCATAAAGCAAAGCCTTCGCCAAGTTAGCACGTGCACCAAAAAATTGCATTTGTTTACCAAGGCGCATAGCGGATACACAGCAAGCAATACCGTAATCATCCCCATATTTTGGTCGCATGAGATCATCGTTTTCATACTGGATGGAACTGGTATCTATAGATACTTTACTGACATACTTCTTAAAGGCTTCAGGAAGTCGATTGGACCATAAGATGGTCAAATTAGGTTCCGGTGCAGCACCTAAGGTATATAGGGTGTTAAGCATGCGGTAAGAGGTCTTAGAAACCAAAGTGCGACCATCTACACCAACACCGCCAATAACTTCCGTCACCCATGTGGGATCCCCAGAAAAAAGTTCGTTATAGGCGGGTGTTCTAAGAAAACGAACCATTCTAAGCTTCATAACAAAATGGTCAATGAGTTCTTGGGCATCTTTTTCATTGATAAGGCCATTGTTAAGATCTTGCTCAATATAGATATCAAAGAAGGTTGAAACCCTTCCAAGACTCATAGCAGCACCATCTTGCTCTTTTATTGCCGCTAGATAACCAAAGTATGTCCATTGTATCGCTTCCTTAGCTGTTGCTGCAGGTTGGCTGATGTCAAAGCCATAGGTCTTTGCCATTTCCCTTACAGCGCCAAGAGCACGTATTTGTTCAGAGAGTTCTTCTCGAAGTTTGATAACAGAAGCATCCATGTAATCCATTTCAAGTTCTTTTTTCTCTTTGTGTTTCATTTGAATGAGAAAATCAATGCCATAGAGGGCAACACGACGATAGTCGCCAATGATTCGACCTCTGCCATAGGCATCAGGAAGTCCGGTGATAATACCAGAACGTCTGGCATCCCGCATTGCTTCTGTGTAAGCATCAAAAACCCCTGCATTATGGGTTTTCCTATATTCAGTAAAGATTTTTTCGGTTTCAGGGTCTAGTTCATAACCATAGGCGGTCAAAGCATCCTTGACAACTTTAACCCCGCCATAAGGCATGATGCCTCTCTTTAAGGGATGATCAGTTTGGAAACCGACAATGGTTTCTAGAGACGGATCAATGTAACCGGGGCCATGTGATGTGATGGAAGAGGGTATTTTACTCTCGGCATCTAGAATGCCTTTACTGGATTCTTCTGCAAAGAGTACGATGACTTTTTGCCAAAGTTGGCTGGTGATGTCTGTAGGACCTACCAAAAACTTCTCATCACCTTCATAAGGTATGTGGTTATGCTGTATAAAATCACGAACATCTACGGATGTTTGCCATGTTCCTTTTTTGAAATTTTTCCAAGCTTGATTCATATTATACCTCCTGAGGGTCAGTTGGAATTATTATTGTTGACTAAAGTGTACCATAAAGTGTTATATATTGGTTAAAGGGTCAAAACTAAGTTTCACTAAATTCACATACCATATATAGATTACGTTAATGCATTCGTAACTATATATGGTATGCAAAAGTTCAACTATATAGTTTTGACGCCTTAACCATATATTTACAGGAATAGAAAATGAGTCCCATAATCATTATAACTGTATACTGTATACACGTCAAGTGTTTTTACGCTTTTACTGAAAGTTGTGTTACTACCTGTAGAAATTATTTGTAAAGAAGTGTTTTTTTTGATAGTATAACCAATATACACTTGCTTAACGATGGGAGAATGAGGGAATGGCAATCTACCAAGATGTGAAAAAAGAATTAATCCATAGAATTCATGAAGGTGATTATAAAGCAGGGGAGAAGATACCTTCTGAAAGAGATTTGAGTCTTGTATTCAAAGTGAGTCGGATGACCATTAGGCAGGCTTTATCAGAGCTTGTAGTGGAAGGTGTTTTGTACAAATCCATGGGACGTGGCACATTTGTGTCTTCGCCCAGTCTATATCAGGAGAATTTGAAAAGTTTCACTCAGACACTGATTGGTCAAGGGATGGTTCCTTCAACAAAAGTGATTGAGGTTGCCACAATCTCACAAGTAAAAAAAATTAGCCAATGGCTGAATGTGGATTCAATGGATTCTTACTATAAGGTTAAACGGTTAAGACTAGGGGATGGCGTACCCATCGCCCTAGAAACCATATACATACCAAAAAAATATGCAGAAGGCATTCATAAATATGATTTGACGTCTTCATTATATAAGATACTTGAAAAAAAATATGGATATGACTTGACCCATATTACTTGCGATATTGAAGCCAATATCTCAAGTAGAATTATTATGGAGGCCATGGGATTAAATAAGCAAACAGCGCTTTTGAAAATAACAGGTATTACCTACGCTCAAAATGACCTAAAGTTATTCTATGAAGAATCTTATTATAGATCACAACTTTATAAATATCATGTGGATATATTAAATAGACCTTAGAGGAAGTCAATGTATTTTCGGTCAGTCTTCTGTATATGATGAATGAGCCAATCACTTAGAAAAAGGAATATTTCTTCATTGAGTTCCGAAGTTTGCTCGGATATAGCGTCTTTGAATTTGGTCACATCTTCTACGAATTTTTTGTGTTCTTTTACATGTTCTTCATAGTTTGGATAATTGGCTGCCCTCATTAGCTTTTCTTCTTCTGTGAAATGAAAAATAGAATAGACCTTTAGTTCACTAATGAGTTTGATGGTATTTTCCATAGGTGCTTGGGAAATAATCAAGTCATAAGCATCATTAAAGAGTTTTAATAGATTTTTGTGGTGGTCGTCCAAAACAGGGTTCAAAACACTATAATCCATTGACCAAGTATAATTTAGCATAATATCATCCTTTCAAGTTGTATGATTGTTGAGCTCTTATATTATATCATTTTTTTAGTGTTTTGTACCTACTATTTCCTATGTTATAATGATTCTTCAAGATGTTTGAACTAAGCTTCAGTACATTGAAGAATCACTATAACACTTAATCAAGAAGGGTGATACAATGAAAAAAGAGCAGATTATAGAGGTACTTAGCGGAGTCAACCTCTTTAGGACCATGACACCAGATTGTATTTTGCTTAATATGAACAAAATGAATTATCAAGTAAAAAACTATGACAAGAACGAAGTTATTGCTAGGGAAGGGGATGGTTGTAATCAAATTGGGATTGTTCTTTCAGGAAATCTAGAACTGAGAAAAGAGTTTCCGGCTGGACATTACATGACGTTGACTTACTTGGAAAGTGGTCATATTTTCGGAGAAGTCATTGTTTTTTCAAATGTTTCTAAGTATCCTGCCACGATTATCACGACCATTAAAACAGAAGTTCTGTATATTAATAGGCAAGATGTTTTGCAATTAATGGAGGGGTGTGAATCCATTCTCAAAAATTTTGTATCTGTCATTTCAAATAAAGTTGTAATGCTAAATAAGAAGACATCTATATTGTCTTTTAAAACCATAGAGGAAAAAGTGGCCAGTTATATCTTGGAAGAGTATAAGGCTAGGCGACAGACGACTTTTAATATACCTCTTAGTAGGAAGGATTTGGCAGGCTACTTGAATGTGCCAAGACCATCCTTGTCTAGGACCATGGGAAAAATGAAAACGGAAGGCATTATAGACTTTTATCAGAATACAGTTAAGATACTGGATCTTCAAGCTTTGGAAGATTGTCTTTTCAAAATCTAAAATCCTAAAAGAAAAGGTCTCTTTCACCTTTTTCTATGGCTTTTAGACGCGAAAAAGTTGTTTGTTTCATCTTTTCATTGGGAATTCGATCGATGTGGATTTTAATTGTAGCTTCACCAAGTGCTTTTAGATCCTCGTCAGCATAATCTTCTAGGTACTCTTTTAAAGTAAGCAAGGCATTGGGTTGACATAGATTATGAATCTGGCCGCTTTTTGCAACCTGCATGAATCGATCGCCGGTCCTTCCGGCACGGTAGCAAGCCGTACAGTAACTTGGCAAGAAGCCTTTTTCCAGTAAGGACTTTATAATCTCATGTTGCGGGCGCTCATCGGCTAGTTGAAACTGACTTGCTATTTTTTCTTCATCCGTATAACCACCGACATCGGTTTTGGAACCGGCACTGATTTGAGAAACGCCGATGTGAATAACTTCTTCTCTAAAGCTAGCCTCTTCTCTTGTTGAGAGTATGATGCCGGTGTAGGGAACGGCCAGTCTGATTATAGCAACTAAACGTTTAAAAGCTTCATCATCAACAGCATAAGGATAGGCTTCAACCGCTACGTTCATGGCTTTTTTGATGCGTGGTACGGACATGGTATGGGGTCCGACACCGAAGACTTCTTCAAGATGTTCTTTGTGCATCATCATCCCGAGCAGTTCATATTTGTAATCATAGAGTCCGAAAAGAGCACCAATACCCACATCATCAATACCACCCTCCATAGCACGATCCATAGCGGTTAGATGGTATTCGTAATTGGATTTTGGTCCTTTTGGATGGTATTTTTTATAAGTGGGTTGATGATATGTTTCTTGAAATAGGATGTAAGTACCGATATCGGCAGCTTTGAGTCGCTTGTAATTTTCTACGGTTGTTGCAGCCACATTAACGTTGATACGTCTTATGGCCCCATTGTCACTTTTGGTCTTATAGATGACATCCATAGCGTGAAGCACGTAGTCCAAATCACAGTTGATGGGATCTTCACCGGCTTCTAGTGCGATACGTTTGTGACCCATAGCTTCGATTTTCAGGGCTTCCTTTGCAATTTCCTGATCGGTTAACTTACGTCTTGCTATAGTGTTGCTTTGTTTATAACCACAATAAATACAGCCATTGACGCAATAGTTAGAGATATACAAAGGTGCAAACATAACGATGCGATCACCGTAGATGGTGTTTTTTATGTGGTTGGCACAAGCATATATCTCATTTAACAGTTCTTGGTCTTCAAACTGTAAGAGGGCAGCGACATCCTCTAGGCTCAAACCGACACAGGTTTTAGCTTTTTCTATGATGGCACGTATGTCTTCTTTACTATGTTTGTAACCCGCTTCCAATAATGCTCTTATTTTTTGGTCATCTATAAAATTCTGCATTTGTAATCCTCCATTTTATGTTATTTATTGTCTTTCTTTGACAGGGCGCTTTTGACGTTGACGCCTTTTAGGGCGCCGAGTTGACCGGTTAGGCTTCCAATTTGATCGGTTGTCCCATCGACGACAACGGAAATAATACTGATCTCACGCTGATTGATATTGGGTAGTCCCATTCGACCGACGATGATTTGATTGTGGTCGTGTAAGACTTGATTAATGCGATGTATATCACCGTCTTTTTCTATAACGATACCTACAACGCCAATTCGATTTTCTATCATGCTAATTCACCTCATCCCATATCATTTTTGCAAGTGGAAAGGGTTCCAGTGCTCTGTCAAGAATGCCGTGTACATAGGCAATCATAACGCCGTAATTGACAATTGGGACTTGAAGGGTTTCTACTGTTTCAAGCCGATGGGCCATAGCTTTTTTGTTGAGCATGCAGGCACCACAGTGGATAATCAAGGCATAATCTTTAGCAGAATCTGTAAAACTTACACCGGATACATAATCAAAATGCAATTGTTTACCGGTGAGTTGTTTGAGCCATCTCGGAATTTTGACAGTACCGATATCGTCGGACTGTCTATGATGGGTACAGCCTTCTGAAATGAGTATCTTATCACCATCTTTTAGGGCTTCAATGGCTTTTGCACCTTTAACAAGTTGCGAGAGGTCACCTTTGTGTCTGGCAAAAAGAATGGAAAAAGAAGTCATGAGAATGTCCTTTGGAGTATCGGCTGCAACCTTTAAAAAGGCCTGTGAGTCGGTGATGACCAGTTGGGGTTTGGTACCCAGTCGATCTAAAGTCTCTCTAAGTTCATGCTCTTTACAGACAATGGCTATGGCATCACTTTCTAATATATCTCTTATGGTTTGTTGTTGCGGCAAGATGAGGCGTCCTTTGGGCGCGCCTTTGTCTATAGGGGTGACCAAGACGACAAAGTCTCCTGGATGAAGCAAATCACCGACAATTTTGAATGCATTTTCATCAAAAGGCAGTGCTTGACTCATGGCTATTTTTAGTTTTTTGATCCCTTCCTTTGTTACGCTTGATACAGGATAGATAGGGATGCCTAAGTCTTTTGAAAAAGCTTCTTGCCAAGAAGCATCCAAGGCAGTAAGGTCCATTTTGTTAATCACACCGATTAAAGGAATTTTTTTATTGTGAATGGTCTCAATAAGTTCTTTTTCAAATTCAAAAGAAGATTGGAGGCCGTCAATCACGAGAACGGCAAGGTCGGTTTTATTGAGCACCTCCAAAGTTTTTTGTTTTCTCAAAGCACCAAGCCTGGTGGTGTCGTTAAGTCCAGCGGTATCAATGAGCATAACCGGTCCCAAGGGAAGAAGTTCCATTGCTTTATAAACAGGATCCGTTGTTGTACCTCTTACCTCGGAGACCAAAGCGATGTCTTGCTGGGTAACAGCATTGATTAGACTGGACTTGCCGGCGTTGGTTTGTCCGAAAAAAGCAATATGTATGCGGTTGGATTGGGGTGTTTGATTAAGGCTCATATGATTCTCCTTATGACTTGCCGGGAACAGCCGGTTTGGTCACTTGTCTAGGATTTAGAATAAGATTAACAGTAGCTTCAGGCAATACATGGTGTTTTATTAGATAAGTTCTAAGGGTTATGTCTTCATCTTTTGTTGTTTGTGTTATTACGGCATCATTACCAATGACCTTTAGACTTGCTTGGAGAACAGATTCGCAGATGATGGGATTGACCTTACCGGGCATAATGGATGAACCGGTCGATTGGCCAGTAAAAAATTATGAAGGGCCCGTTTGGTATGTATGCCATCGTAGGCATCTGAATGAATAAACATTGAGCCTAACTGGTCTTTTTCTGTGCGAAAACCATAATAACCTACTTTCAAAAAGTTAAGATGATAAGGTGAAAAAAGGTATAAGAAAACCCAACCCTGCTGTGTTATGGATACCCACTTCACATAGTGACTGGAAACACTTGAATTCCTTACTCTTAGACGCATCCTTGAGTTTAGAAAATGAATTTAGTACCATTGTAAAAGATTTCTAAGAGTTTGTCAATATTTTATCAATTTTTTTTGCGAATTTGTTTCTCTCATTTTTATAAAGCTTTTATAAGTTTTTATGAACTTATATAGAAGTACGTGTTAAAATAATAAAAAATAGGCTTAATTTTTAAGGAGGTGGCTTTGTGGTCAACAAAGAAAAAGATGGAGCAGAGCAACCGGTGAGAAAAAAACCAGAGATGCCTGTAACCAATCAGATTTTTATCAAAACGTTTATTAGAACAAATGGAAACAATACCAATACCACTGAGGAACAGCGCTTGAGGCTTAAAAAATATCTGTTATTTTTAAGACTCTTTCCATTTATTTTCTTACTTGTGACCACAGGTTTTTTTTATCTACTTTTTTTTCTATCAAGATATAATTTTCCTAGATTGATTTTGTCAGGGATTTTTATGGTTATTTTCATCCGAGAAGTCAGCACCTTAATTTTCTCTTTTAGGATGCGTAACAACATCTTACGTCCTTTGGAACACCTTCAACAGGCAGTAGATGAGGTGGCGGGTGGCAATTATGGCTATACAGTGGATGATACAGTTCCTACCATGATCAGTGGACTTTTTCATTCTTTTAATAAAATGAGCGTACAATTAAAAGAAGGCCAAGCGGTCAAAGAAAAATATGAACAAAACCGTAAAGAGCTTATAGCCGGCATATCACATGACCTAAAAACACCCATCACATCTATTCTAGGTTATGTAGAAGGTATAAATGAAGGGGTTGCCAATACGGAAGAAAAAATGCAGACGTATATGGATATTATTTATAAAAATGCACAGTATACCAACCAGCTTATTGATGACCTTTTTCTTTTTTCAAAGTTGGATATTAATCAAATGGAATATCATTTTGAACCTATTTCTGTAAAGGACTATTTTTTGGATATATGTGTTGAAAAGAAAATTGACTTGGAGGAACAAGGTGCAAAAGTGGTTTATGATATAGATATTGATGATGCATTTGTTATGGCCATAGATTCAAAGTTAGTTCATAGAGTTGTAACCAACTTAATAGGAAATGCAGTTAAGTATAATGATAAGCAAAAACTGAATTTACACATAGAAGTGAAGACTTTAGAAGGTGAAAAGCATGGCATTATGGTACGTGTATCAGACAACGGAGTTGGTATTGATGAAGCCCATATTCATCAGATTTTCGAGGTGTTTTACAGAGGTGATGATTCAAGAAGCAAGGATGTAGGTGGTACAGGACTGGGTCTTTCTATATCCAGGCAGTTAGTTGAAGCTCATGGCGGCAATATATGGGCAGAGAGCACACCGGGTAAGGGTACAACCATTTACTTCACACTGTTAGATCAGCAAAAGGAGGTAAGGCATGGCTAAGATATTAATTATTGAAGATGATAAAAATATTGCAGGTCTTGAAAAGGATTATTTAGAAATGAACGGGTACGAGACAAAAATCGTGGCAGACGGTTTAGAGGGTGTTAAGGAAGCCAGAACCAAAATATATGACCTTATTATTATTGATGTGATGTTGCCTACAATCAATGGGTTTGATATATGTGCGATGATTCGTGATGAGTTAAGCATCCCAATGATTATTGTATCGGCACGAAATGATGATATTGATAAGATTAAAGGCTTGGGACTAGGTGCAGATGATTATATCACGAAGCCATTTAGCCCAAGTGAGCTTATAGCCAGAGTCAAAAATCAGTTGGCCCGTTATGAAAGATTCCTAAAAAGCAATGAAGATGGGGCTACCTTGGAGTATCACAACATCGTTCTTAATAAGGAAGCAAGAAAGGTGATCGTTGGTGGAAAAGAGGTAGCGTTTACGGCAACAGAGTTTGATATGCTTCAGTTTTTTATGAAAAACCCGGATATCGTGCACAGCAAAACCATTCTATTTGACCGTATATGGGGTGAAGATGAGTATGGTGACATTGCAACTGTGGCGGTCTATATACAGAAAATACGCAAGAAAATCGAGAAAAATCCATCCACACCCAAAATCATAGAGACGGTTTGGGGTGCAGGCTATAGGTTTAATAAGTTCTAAAGCCTGTTGACAATCCATAATCATAATGTTATTTTTAATAAGGATGTTGATTTTTTTTTGACATCCTTATTCTTAGAATATGAGGTGTATTATGCAAATAGAGATGATAAAAGAGGCGGCTGACTTACTCGCAGATGTGATTAAGAAGACGCCTTTAATTTATAGCCA
This sequence comes from Petrocella sp., assembly GCF_059865615.1. Lineage (NCBI taxonomy): Bacteria > Bacillati > Bacillota > Clostridia > Lachnospirales > Vallitaleaceae > Petrocella > Petrocella sp. The sequence continues at coordinate 54,891 of NZ_JCBCDA010000043.1, forward strand.
GGTATTTAGTGCTGAAAGCGGTAATGAAGTGTATTTAAAACCGGAAAATCTACAAATAACAGGTGCTTTCAAGATTCGCGGTGCCTATAATAAAGTTAGTCATCTGACAGAACTGGAACGTTCATGTGGTATTGTAGCTGCATCGGCCGGTAACCATGCGCAAGGTGTCGCTTTTGCAGCAAATAAACTAGGAGTGAAGGCAACCATCGTTATGCCCAGCCAGACGCCATTAATAAAAATAGAAGCAACCAGAGAATATGGCGCTGAAGTGGTGCTTTTTGGAGATTGTTATGACGATGCCCATGGGAGGGCTATGGAAATTCATAATGATAAAGGCGCCACCGTCGTACATCCTTTTGATGATCCTTATGTTATTGCAGGACAAGGGACGATAGGGCTTGAGATTATGGAAGCCCTTGAAGATGTTGATATCGTTATCGTTCCAATTGGTGGCGGCGGTCTCATCAGTGGTATAGCCTGTGCCATTAAAGAAATCAATCCTAAAATACGCGTAATAGGTGTTGAACCCAAAGGCGCACAGACTTTGAATTATTCGATGCAAAACAACTGTGTTAGTGAACTGGCAGTCGTATCTACTATTGCAGAAGGTGTAGCGGTTAAACGTCCAGGAGAATTAACATTTTCCATGGTTAAGAATTATGTGGATGAGATTGTTGTTGTTTCTGATGTGGATGTATTGGAGGCTTTTCTACTCATGGTGGAGAAAGAAAAGTTGATTGTAGAAAATGCAGGGGTTCTTTCTTTAGCGGCATTAAAAAAGCTCCCTTATAAGAATAAAAAAATAGTAAGTGTTATTAGTGGCGGTAATATTGATGTGGTGACCATTTCTGAAATGATTAACCGAGGATTAATCTCTAGAGGGCGTTTATTTTGTTTTTCGGTGGAGTTACATGACACCCCAGGTGAGTTGTTAAAGATTGCAAAAATACTAGCGGATCATAAAGCCAATGTTATTAAGCTTGAACATAATCAGTTTAAGACCCTTGACCGGTTTATGCATGTTCAACTTGAAATAACGCTAGAAACTAATGGTTATAAGCACGTTAAAGAAATCAAAAAAGCCCTTCGTGATGAAAACTATCATGTTACAGTAGTATATTAATCTGTGACCCCTTCTTCATAAAAGGATCATGCTTGTGATAGAAATATATTCGAAAAACCATCATATACCTTAAAACTTATGGTATTAAAGAAGGAAGGCTCTATTATTTTTGAAAATATGGTTGTGAGTCGATAAAAATGAATAATAGAATTATTAATCCTTCACAATATATTTTTTACATATTAAGGTAATTAAAAGAAAACTAAAAAAAAAAACAATGTATTTTTAAGTAACACTCGAAAATAAGTCCAAAAATCAAGGTTTAAGCTTAAATTATACGTTGACGTTGCATAAATTCACCATTATAGCAAGATAAAGTGCAAAACCGCTTGAAAATGAAAGAAAAAGCGTGTATAATTTCATTATTGTGAAGTCATGGATTCTTTTTTTAGGTGACCATGATAAAAATAGCTCAGAAGAGCAAAATAGAAAAGGGTGGAAAATCATATGAAAAAACTTTTATCATTAGCATTGGTTTTAGTCATCGTGCTTTCAACGTTCTTAACAGGATGTGCAGGCAATGACAAACCAACAACACCAGATGCAACGGAAACCGAGACTGAGACAGAAGCTTCAGGTGAAGCTATAAGACTTGGTCTTCTAGCACCAACAAGTGGCGCGCTTGCACCATATGGACAAGCGGTTAAGAACTCAGTGGAACTTGCCATTCAAGAAATCAACGCAGCTGGCGGCTTAAATGGCGTTGATGTGGAATTGTTCTTCTATGACAATGAAGGTGACTCAACTAAGACCGTTAACCTGTTTAATAAGTTGGTAGATGTTGATAAGATTGACGCTTTAATCGGCCCGGTTATTTCTACAACAAGTCTTGCAGTGGCACCGATTGCCAATGAGCTAGGCATTCCTATGATCTCACCAACAGCAACAAACAAAGACGTAACACCTGGTCTTGATTATGTGTTTAGAGCATGCTACATTGACCCTTACCAAGGTAGTGTTGTTGCAAAATTCGCAATGGAAAATCTTGAAGCAAAAACAGCAGCGGTATTTACCAATGTTGGTAGTGACTATTCAGATGGTTTAGCAAAAGCCTTTATAGAAACTTTTGAAGCAGGTGGTGGTAGCATTACAGATGCAGAAGGTTATACAGATGCAGATAATGATTTCAGTGCAATCCTTACCAAAGTTAAGGCCAATGCACCGGATGTAATCTTTGTACCTGACTATTTTAATATGGTTGGTGTTGTAGCTTCTCAAGTACGTGAGCTTGGTATTGAATCTGTATTACTAGGTGGAGACGGTTGGGATGGTATCCAAAATGACTTCGCAGCCGAAGTAGAAGGTTATTTCTTCGCAAATCACTATTCAACAACAGACCCGGATCCAATTGTACAAGACTTTATTGCATCTTATGAAGAGCAATTTGGTGAAACACCAAACGCATTAGGCGCACTTGCTTATGACGCAACCAATGTTATGTTAGCAGCTATAATAGCAGCTGGTGGTACAGATGCTGAAAAAGTAGTGGAGGCCCTTAAAGCAACAGATATGCCAGCGGTATGTGGTTATATTACATTTGATGAAAATGGTGACCCAATCAAAGACATATCCATTATAACTGTAAAAGATGGTAAGTTAGAGCTTGAGGCAAAAGTATCAGGCAACTAAATTTTAAGTTGAATATTCAATAAACTAGTAAGATAATAAGGGGGTTATCCCCTTATTATTTTGCGTTACGGATGAATTCAACGGTTTAATGTACGAAACTGTTGGGTGCGTCCGCAAAAGCACTAATAAATAGGTTGGGGCGTCAAAACTATATAGTTGAACTTTCACCCTATAACCTAAATAGTTTTTTTATTAGCGACTTTGCGGCAGTACTCAAATCAACCTAGGAGGTGTGCTCATGGCACAATTTATACAACAAGTTATTAACGGTCTTAATGTGGGAAGTATATATGCCTTGATTGCTTTAGGCTATACCATGGTCTATGGTATTGTAAAACTAATTAACTTTGCCCATGGCGATATATTAATGATCGGTGCTTACTTTGGATTTTTCGCATTAGCAACTTTCAACGTACCTTTTGGTCTTGCTTTGGTCGTCTCTATGATTCTATGTGCATTGGTGGGTATGACTATAGACAGATTAGCTTATAAGCCTCTTAGAAATGCCCCAAGAATATCGGCTCTTATTACCGCTCTTGGTATGAGTATGCTTTTGCAAAATCTGTTCAGACTTCTTTTTGGTGCACAGCCTAGAAGAATGCCGGCGGTCATTACTCTAAAAAGAATTGAGATTGCACCGGGCATAGCTATTTCCAATCTTGCAATCATAACTATTCTATTATCTATAGGACTCATGTTACTTTTGGAATTTATTGTCAAAAAAACAAAAATAGGAAAAGCTATGCGTGCTGTATCAGAAGACAAATCAGCAGCCAAGTTAATGGGTGTTAACGTAGATAAAACCATTTCTATAACCTTTGCAATCGGTTCCGCACTTGGTGCCGTTGGTGGCTTGTTATATGCAATCAACTACTATCAAGTAGAGCCTTATATGGGCATGATGCCGGGCCTTAAGGCTTTTGTTGCAGCTGTATTAGGTGGCATCGGCGTTATACCGGGGGCGATGCTGGGTGGTTTTGTTATTGGGTTGATTGAGACCTTGACGAAGGGTTATGTATCGACTACATGGGCAGATGCTTTTGTGTTTGGTATCCTAATCATTGTGTTAATTTTTAAACCTGCAGGCATCCTTGGAAAAAATACGAGAGAGAAAGTGTAGGTAATCATCATGGATAAAAAAGTCGTTTCAGGTTATTTGAAGAATATAACAGCCATTATGGTTGTTTACGCAATTGTTTTTTACTTGATTCAAATAAAGGTCATTAATAATTATTACAACGGTATCCTTATTCTAGCCGGTATTTATATTATTGTTGCAGCCAGCTTGAATCTTGCAACAGGCTATTTGGGTCAGTTGGCCCTTGGTCATGCCGGCTTTATGGCTATTGGTGCATATACAGCAGCGTTATTTGCTATTGCAGTCGATTTACCAAAATATGTAGAGCTGGTAGCTGGATTAATTTTAGGTGGTGTAATGGCCGGGATTTTTGGTTTGATTATAGGTATTCCGGCTCTTAGGCTTCGCGGTGATTATCTGGGTATTGTGACCTTGGGATTTGGTGAAATTATTCGTATCGCTTTGCTTAATCTGCCGTTTACAGGTGGTGCTGCAGGTCTTAAAGGTATTCCAAGGTACGTTAATTTCACAGAAATTTATTTTTTGGTGGTGTTGGTTATAGCGTTTTTATTCGCATTTATACGTTCTAGACATGGTAGAGCCATCTTGTCAATAAAAGAGGATGAGATTGCAGCTGAGTCAGTAGGTATTCCCACCACATTCTATAAAGTGTATGGTTTTGTTGTCTCTGCATTTATTGCCGGTGTTGGTGGTGGTGCTTTAGGTTTTTATCAAAGAATACTGGATCCCAAAAAATTCAATTTTATGTTTTCTGTAGAATTTTTCATCATTGTTGTTTTGGGTGGTATGGGTAGTATAACCGGCACCATTATAGCGGCATTGGCCCTTGCATTCATTAATGAGTTTTTATATTCCATTGATGAGCTTAGGTTGGTCTTTTACGCATTGACTTTAATCATACTTATGATTTTTAAACCGGATGGCCTACTTGGAAGAAAAGAATTTTCACTTATTAAGCTCCTCAATCGATTCAGCAAAAAAACTAAAATAGAAAATGCGGACTAGGAGGTAATACCATGAGCTTATTGAAGACGGAACATATAGGTATGACTTTTGGAGGACTTAAAGCCGTATCTGATTTTAGTATAGAAATAAAGGAAAATGAACTGGTGGGTCTTATCGGACCCAATGGTGCCGGAAAAACAACTATTTTTAATATGTTGACAGGTGTTTACGCACCTACAGAAGGTAAAGTATTACTGGGAGAAACAGTTGTTAACGGAAAAAAACCTTATCAGATTGTTAATCTAGGGCTTGGTAGGACCTTTCAGAATATACGCTTATTTAAAGGATTGACAGTTCTTGATAATATTAAGATTGCTTTTCATAAAGATATGGGCTATACCACTCTATCAGCTGTTTTTAGAGGCAAAAAATTCTGGAAAGAAGAAAAAGAAATTGAAATAAAAGCAAAAGAACTCCTTGGACTTTTCAATATGGAAGCGGATGCGGAGGCATTATCAAGTAATCTGCCTTATGGTAAACAAAGAAAGCTTGAGATTTGTCGAGCGCTTGCGACCAATCCAAAACTTTTGTTGTTGGATGAGCCGGCTGCGGGTATGAACCCACAAGAAACCAAGGAGCTGATGGAAACCATTGCCTTTATTCGAGAAAAGTTTAAAGTATCCATTCTTCTTATTGAACATGATATGAGCTTAGTTATGGGTATATGTGAGAGAATTGTCGTCATAGATTATGGCAGGATGATTGCTGCCGGTACACCGGCTGAGATTAAATCCAATGAGAAAGTTATTGGTGCTTATCTAGGTCAATAAAAGGAAGGTGACAAAATGTTAAAAGTAGAAAATCTGAATGTATACTATGGTGCGATTCACGCTCTTAAGGGTTTGTCCTTTGAAGTTAACAAAGGTGAGATTGTTACATTAATTGGTGCCAATGGAGCCGGAAAAACAACGACGTTACATACAATTTCGGGACTTCTAAAGCCTACTAAGGGTAGTATCAGTCTTATGGATAAAAAGATTACTGGTGTTGAAGCCCATAAGATTCTAGGTATGGGTATGGCACAAGTGCCGGAAGGTCGACGTGTTTTTGCAAAAATGACCGTTCAGGAAAATCTTGAGATGGGTGCCTTTTTAAGAACAGACAAAGCTGAGATTGAAGAAAGTTATGAGAACATCTATAGGAAATTCCCTAGACTTAAAGAACGTCGCAAACAGCTTGCAGGTACCATGTCAGGTGGCGAACAACAGATGTTGGCTATGGGACGTGCCTTAATGAGTAAGCCGGACATCTTACTTATGGATGAACCATCCATGGGGCTTGCGCCTATATTGGTGAAAGAGATTTTTGACACCATTGTAGAAGTTAATAAACAAGGTGTTACAGTTTTGTTGGTTGAGCAAAATGCTCATATGGCTTTGTCCATCGCAGATAGGGCTTATGTTCTTGAAACCGGAAAAATTGTTCTTGAAGGTAATGCAAAAGAACTGCTGGATCATGAGGATGTAAGAAAAGCATATCTCGGATAGTACACAGATAGTATATTTTGAATTCTAATGGTTTTTTAATGGTAATACCTACATAGTCAGCTATAATATAGATAGATGGTTAAAGGGTCAAAACCATATGGTTTTGGTACCTTAATCATAGATAATTAACTCAACTTTCTCTGAGGCGATCTAAGTTTGTGACTACCCAGTTGGTTGGAAGCCACAAAGAGGTTCTACGGTGGGAATTGAGTAATGTATAAGTTGGTATTGGAGGAAATGCTATGAATAAGAGAACGGTAATTGGTATCCTGATTCTTTCTGTAGGTTTACTGGCTTTGGCAGGAAGCCTTGGCTATGTTAAAATAGATGGTCTTGTAATGACTTTTTGGCCTATTTTGCTTATTGCCATTGGATTGATTAATTTGGTAGAACAACCTAAAAACTTTGTATTTAGTGGTATTATAGCTATTGTAGGAACCATATTTTTACTTAGAAATCTTGGGTTTGAATACTTTGAAGATTTACGGTTTTGGGATTTGATATGGTCGCTTGTCATTATATTGTTGGGCTTATGGATTCTGACTTCAAAAGGACCTAGAGGCATGTTTGGAAGAAACCAAGTAAGTGAGGATGTGGTGGAAAATGTTGTACTATTTTCCGGTGCGGAGACCATCAATCTATCCCAGAATTTTAAAGGCGGTAATATTTTTGCCATGTTCGGTGGTGTTGAACTCAACCTTCGAGGTGCTAAGATTATTGAAGTACCTGCAAAAATGGATATTTTCGTTGCTTTTGGTGGCGTGGATATTAAAGTCCCTGAAGAATGGAAAGTTATGGTTACAGGCATACCTTTGTTTGGAGGGTGGGGGAATAAGACAAGATTGTCTAAGGACCCTAACAGAGAGATTGATTTAGTTATTAATGGGTTTGCCTTATTTGGTGGATTCGACATTAAGAATTAGAGGTCCCATGAAAACCCTTCCACAGCATAGATGACTGCCTTAAAATTAAAAACGAGCTTACTGTAGACTAAAGTCTTACAGTAGAGCTCGTTTTTGTATTTAATGCAAATAGTTACTCATTTAGGTTTTGGCGGACACTGAGTATCTCGTATCCAGATGCTTCGAGGGCTTTGATGAGTGTATCGGTTTCTGTTGAAGCAAGACGGATAATGATTTCTCCAGCATCATCACTGCCGATGTGATCGTAATTAGCTACATGAGCGATATTAATGTTGAAGTTTTTAATTATACCGGTGATATCTGCTAGTATGCCGGTCTCATCTTTTGCTTTGATGGAGATCCGTGTGCCAATTTCACCGACGCCGGTTAATTCGAGATAGGATTTAAGTATATCGGTGCGAGTTATGATACCCACCAATTTTTTGCCTTCTGTAATAGGAAGGGAATCAACACCACTATTTATTAAGAGTTGTGCCGCATCTTCCATGAGCATGTCCGGTGTGCCAGTAGGCATATCTTTAATCATGATGTCTTTGACTTTGGTTTTGCTGAGTAAATAATTAAGTTCATACATACTAAGTGTTGTGGCTTTTGAAGGACTTACTTCTGAAAGAAGCTGTTCGGTGACACAACCAACAAGTTGTCCGTTATCAATAACAGGCAATTGTTTGCATCCTTTTTCAATCATCAGTTGAAAAGCTAAATCGATTGAAGCATCTTTGAAAACTGTTACAACATCAGTGGTCATTTGGTTTTTTACATACATAAAAACACCTCCAGTGAATAATTTATTACTTAGACTTATTATATCATATAATGGGTTTGAAAGCACCAGGTGCTCGGTATAACCAAGAACAAAACTATTATGCTTGCAAAATTCTCCAAGGCGGGAAAAACTTTATCTCTTTGTAAGAGTAGAACGTTTCTTGAGTAGTAAAAAAATACAATAGAGTTATAAGATTATTGCCTTCAGGGGGTTGAACTTGTTTTTTATGAAGAAATAGTTTATAATAGCTTATGTTATATGATAATAAAAATCATTAAAATAGATACAAAGGAGGTAAGTCATGGCTCAAATTACAAGAGATATGATTATTGGCGATATTATTCGTGTTGATCAAGGTGTCATTCCTATTCTTATGGAAGCAGGTATGCACTGTGTTGGATGCCCATCTTCACAAGGTGAATCCCTTGAAGAAGCATGTATGGTTCATGGTATGGATGTCGATATATTGACAGATAACATTAACGCATACTTAAAAAGCCTATAATTAAAAAACATAGAAAAAGCTGTCATGTAAATGACAGCTTTTTTGTGTTTGCCCGACATGGGCAAACTCTTATGGGTGAAAGTCCCTAGTGTACCTAAGTAACAGGAAGCACATAGCTGAACAGCAAGGGTGTCCATTGCGAGGTGGAATCTGAAGGAAGCTGTAGG